>NZ_JBHWJY010000006.1:85392-175308 GCF_042731135.1 Streptomyces sp. NPDC059874 | reverse complement strand
GCGGCCGGAGCGATCCGGCCGGGCCCCGCCCTTTTGCGTACCGGCCCGCGCGGTGCGGCCCCGGCGGGCGCCGCCGGTTCCGCGCCGCCGGTACCGGCCGGATGCGACGAAGACCTCACCGCCCCCGTCCCGAAGGGGCTGGAACCCCGCGCCTACCCAGCGGTAGCGTCGCGGCATGTTCGCTGCCTATGCCGCCCGAATCGACCGTGACCAGCCGCTGAACGGCCTTGAGCTGGGCGAACGCCCCGCGCCCGAGGACCGCCCCGGCTGGGTGACCGTGAACGTCAAGGCCGCCTCCCTCAACCACCACGACCTGTGGTCGCTGCGCGGGGTCGGTCTCGGCGAGGAAAAGCTCCCCATGATCCTCGGCTGCGACGCGGCCGGGATCGACCAGGACGGCAACGAGGTCGTCCTGCACTCCGTGATCGGCCAGAGCGGCCACGGGGTCGGCCCGGACGAGCCCCGCTCGATCCTGACCGAGCGCTACCAGGGCACCTTCGCCGAGCAGGTGTCCGTCCCGGCCTGGAACGTCCTGCGCAAGCCGGCCGAGCTGTCCTTCGAGGAGGCCGCCTGCCTTCCGACGGCCTGGCTGACCGCCTACCGCATGCTCTTCACCAACGCGGGCGTCCGCCCGGGCGATTCGGTACTGGTCCAGGGCGCCAGCGGCGGGGTCGCGACCGCCGCCATCGCGCTCGGCAAGGCGGCGGGCCTGCGGGTCTACGCCACGAGCCGGGACGAGGCCAAGCGCAAGCGGGCCGTGGAGCTGGGCGCGGTGGACGCGTTCGAGCCGGGCGCGCGGCTGCCGCACCGGGTGGACGCGGTGATCGAGACGGTGGGCGCGGCCACGTGGTCGCACTCGGTGAAGTCCCTGCGCCCCGGCGGCACCCTGGTCATCTCCGGCGCCACGAGCGGGGACCGGCCGGCGCACGCCGAGCTGACCCGGATCTTCTTCCTGGAGCTGAAGGTGGTCGGCTCCACGATGGGCTCGAAGGACGAGCTGGAGGACCTGCTGTCGTTCTGCGCGACGACGGGCCTGCGGCCGGTCATCGACGAGGTCCTGCCGCTGGACCGGGCGCGGGAGGGCTTCGAGAAGCTCGCGTCGGGCGATCTCTTCGGCAAGGTCGTCCTGACGCCCTGACGCCCCGACGCCCCTCCGTCGTCAACCAGGGTTGACATCACCTCCCGCGTCAACCTAAATTGACAGTCATGACGGAAGCTACCGATCTCGCCGAACGGGCCGGCGACCGTGACCCGCGCGTGGGCCTGCGTGCCGTGGCCGCCCTCCGCAGGCTGCTGGAGCAGCTGGAGGCCGTACAGGTACGCAGTGCCCGCGCGCAGGGATGGTCCTGGCAGGAGATCGCGGCCGAGCTGGGCGTGAGCCGGCAGGCCGTGCACAAGAAGCACGGGAGGCTTTGATGTTCGAACGTTTCACCCGCGATGCCCGGTCCACGGTGACGGGCGCGGTGGCCGAGGCCCACGAGGCGGGCGCCGCCACGGTCACCGAGGAGCACCTGCTGCTCTCCCTACTGGCCCTGGGCGCCCTGGACCCCCTCGGCGTCGACCGGGCCGCGGTCACCGCCGACCTCGCGGCGGCCCGCCGCCGGGGCGGCATGTCCCGGGCGGACGAGGAGGCGCTGGCCGGCCTCGGCATCGACCTTCGCGAGGTCGTCTCCCGCATCGAGGAAACCCACGGCGAGGGAGCCCTGTCCGCCCCGGCGGCACCCCGCAGGCGCGCCGGCAAGAGCCACCTCCCCTTCACCCCGGGCTCGAAGAAGGTCTTGGAACAGTCCCTCCGCATCGCCCTGGGCCGCAAGGAACGCCACATAGGCCCCCTGCACCTGCTCCTGGCCCTGCTGTCCCGCCCCGGCCCGGTCGCCGAAGTCCTGACGGACCACGGCGTCACGTACACGACGACCGAGGCAACCCTCACCCCGTGACCCCGGCAGGGCAACCCCCGACCTGCCGAACCCTTCAGCCACGCCGGGGCAAACCAGCCCTGCCGGACAAAACCCAGCCCCGCCGGGCAAAGTCCAGCCCCGCCGGCGTTTGAGGCGCGGGGGTCTGGGGGCGGAGCCCCCGGGGTCTTCCAGCCCCGCCGGCGTTTGAGGCGCGGGGGTCTGGGGGCGGAGCCCCCGGCAGCGGCGCCTCAGCCCGGGTCTACCCACCGCCCCGCAGCGTCGCCGACAGCCTGGCGGCCGCCGCCGCGAGATCGGCTCGGGCCTCGGACAGCTGGGCCGGAGTCACCCCGTGGTCGCGGGCCGCATCGCGGACCTCGTCACGGAAGCGGTCCAGCAGCCGGTCCAGGTCACGCGCCGGGTCCCCGGACGGCACAAGGTCCTCGGCCCAGTCCGTCGCGGCAGACGGGGCGGACGCGGAAGACGGTGCGGACCCGTCAGCCGCACCCCCCGCGGACGCGGTCGGCGTACCGCCACCCAGCCACGCGCCGGCCAGATTCCCCAGCACGCCCCCCGACTTGGAGAACTGCTCCTGCAGTTGCCCCGCGATGCGCTGGACCTCCTCGCGGGCCCGCTCCTGCGCCTCCTTGGCCTGGCGGCGGGCCTGCTGCGCCTCTTCCCTCGCCCGGCGGCTCTCGTCCTTCGCCCGGCGCGCCTGCTCCTTCCACTCCTGCCGCGCCTTGCTCATCTCCTCCTTGATCGTCTTCCAGGACTCGTCGTCGACGCGCGTCTCGGAGGCCGAGGCGGCCGCCCGCATCTCGCGCCGCAGGTCACCCGCCGCGCCCCGGACGTCGTCGCGGATCTCGGCGGCCAGTTCGGTCACGGAGTCGCGGATCTCCAGCTCCAGGTCGGCGAGTTCGCCGCTGCGGTCGGCGAGTTCGGCGCGGCCCGCCTCGGTGATGGAGTACACCTTGCGCCCGCCCTCGGTGGCGTGCGTGACCAGCCCCTCGGCCTCCAGCTTGGCCAGGCGCGGATAGACCGTGCCCGCGGAGGGCGCGTAGAGGCCCTGGAAGCGCTCCTCCAGCAGGCGGATCACCTCGTACCCGTGGCGCGGGGCCTCGTCGAGGAGCTTGAGGAGGTAGAGGCGGAGGCGGCCGTGGGCGAAGACGGGCGGCATGTCAGAGCACCTTCTTGTCGAGCGCGAGGGGGGTTTCCGTGGTGTCGGCGGCCGGGCGGCGCAGCAGCGCGATCCCGCCCGACACGGTGGTGGCCCGCAGGGTGCCGGTGCCGGCCCCGAGCGTGCCGGTGATCCGCTTGGCGCCGAGCTGACCGGAGACGCGCAGGTCCTCGAAGGCGTTGGAGACGCCGCCGGTGGCGGTGTTGGCCTCGACCCGCGCGTCGGCGGGGTGCGGGAGCCGGATCGCGACCTGGCCGGAGACGGAGTTGAGCGCGATGTCCACGGGTCGGGAGGCGGCCGTGTCGAGGTCGAGGTCGAGGTCGATGAGCATGTCGCCGCTGACGGAGTCCGCCCGTACGCTCGAGGCCGCTCCGTCGACCACCGTCAGCCCGCCGGAGACGGAGTGGAATCCCAGGTCGCCGGTGACGGACTGGGCCTCGACGCTGCCGGTGACGGTGTGCGCCTTGACCTGGCCGGAGAGCCCGACGAGGGTGGCGCCGCCGGAGACCCCGTTGACGTCGGTGCCGCCGGAGATCCCGGAGACGAAAGTGGTGGCGTCGACCACGGCGACCCGCACCTGCGTACCGGCGGGGACGGTGAGGGTGACTGCGGCGCTGCGCTCCCAGGCCTTGCGGCCGGTGGCGGAGCTTCCGGACCAGGCCTTCCAGGGCTTGGAGTCGAACCACTTCCTGAAGCCCTGGGAGCCGTTCCAGGGCAGGTCCTCGTAGGAGACGGTGAGGGTTCCGGCCTCCTGCACCACGTACAGCGGCGGCCCGTCCACCTCGGCGACCTCCAGCCGGGCCGGGCCCTCGCCGGCGACGACGTTGACCGTGCCGCTCACGAGACGGACGCGGAGCTCGGTCACCGGCTCCTCGAAGGTGAGCTTCTGCGGTTCGGCGGCCGACCACGTCTTCTGCTCTGCCATGGTGCTGTTCCTTTCTCGGTTGCGTTCACGGACCGGGCTCGACGCTCGCAACATATCGCGTCTTCTGAGTAACACGATATATCGCGGTTGGGTGAAGTCAAGCGCCTCGCCAAAACGCCCGGTTCGCGGTGATTTGCCTTACTGTTGTGGACATGTCGATCTCCAGGACCACGGCCGTCGGCGGACTCCTGCTGTGCCGCGCGGAACCCCTCGTCGCCCGTCCGGCCGCGCATCTGCTGCGCGTACGCCTGCTGCTCGTCCCGGCCGGCGAGTGGAGTGCGCTCGTGCCCGAGGGCAAGCCGTGGCGCGACGGGGAGGAGTCGGTGGCCGAGATCCTCTCGGGCTGGGGCGCGGCGGTCGCGGTCGGCAGCAACTGGCCGGTGCTGAGCCTGTGGTGGGAGGACGGCCGGACCGGGTTCGCCCTGGCGAGCGGGTTCCGGCGGGCCGTGGCGTACGAGTGGGACGCGGCCGGGCGCCCGGCCTGCGAGCCGGACGCCATGCGGGTGCTGTCGGCGCGGCTGGGGCTGGACCCCGTACTGGACCTGGAGGATCTGGAGCGGCTCACCCGGCCCGACGAGGCCGCGGACGGCCCCGCCCGACTGCTCGGGCTGATCGCGCTCCTGGCCCGCGCCGGGCTGGACCTGCCCGCCGGACTGGCCCCGGGCGAACCGGCCGACCGGCTGCGGGAGGTGGCCCGGGTCGCGCGGGGTGCGGAGTCCGTCGAGTGGTCGGGGTGGCGGGACGCGGTGCGGGCCGAGCTGGACGTGGTGGAGGAGGGCCCGCTGGGCCCGTGGGTACGCGGCCCGAAGGCCCGTCTACTGGGCGCGGCCCAGGTGGCTGCCGGGGCTCCGCTCCTGGCCTGGGCGGCCCGCCGGCGCAGCCCGGGGTGGGCGGCGGCGGGTGTGGTCCTGGTCGCCCAGGGCGCGCTCTCCCTCGCCTACGACCGAGCCCGCGCCGCCCACTAGCCGCTGCGCGGAGCCACTCCCCGCCCCACCCTTCCACCGTTCCCCGGGCTCCGCCCGGACCCGCGCCTCAAACGCCGGCGGGGCTGAGATTGCCCCCCGGGCAATTCAGCCGCGCCTGGCGGACGGCATCAGCCGAAACCCAGCCCCGCCGGCGCGGCTAGCGGCAAGGGCGGCGCCACGCGTCCAGGTCGTAGCGCTTCTGCAAGGAGCTCAGTTTCAGCTCGCGCGAGACCTCGCAGAAGCGGGAAGGCGACAGTTCGTACTCCGCGTGGAACACGGCCTTCCCCGCCGCCACGAACGGCGTCAGCCGCTCGCACTCCGAGTACTGCGCGCACTGCTCGTTCACCGCGAAGTCGAAGTCGCCCACCAGCTCCGGGATCTGGTCCAGGTCGTTCTTCAAGCCCACGGCCAGCCCCCGGTCATGGGCGAGCTTCGCGATCAGCCGGTTGTAGCGGAGCTGGTCGTCCGCCGTGAGAGGGAAGCCCGAGGGGTTGCGGTAGGCGTCCATGTTGTCCGGCTCCACCGCGTCGAAGCCCTTCTCCCGGCACATGTCGAACCGCTTGGCGATCAGCGGCTCCAGCTCGGTCAGCCGTCGGATGTCCAGCCAGCGTTCGCCCTCCCAGCCGTTGCCCTTCCCCCGCATCGACTCCGGGAAGTCGTCCGCGTCCGGGCGGAAGTCCTCCCAGGCTCCGGTGGAGAGGTAGCAGATGGTCCGCCGGCCGGCCTTCTTCAGCGCTGCGACCTGCTCCTTGGTGGTGGTGAACCCGTCGACGTCGTACACCGGTGCCTTCACCGAGGTGTCGAGCTTCCCGGTGAGCTGCCATTGCCAGCCGGTCCCCGGGCGGGGCTGCCACCGCTCCCCCGGGGCCTGGTCGGGCCACTGCCGGTCGGGTTCGTCTTCCTCCGGCGTCGCCGTACAGCCCGCCAGCAGCAGGAGGGTGGCCATGAGGAGGGTGGTCGGGACGGTGCGGAAACGTCTCATCCGGCTGCCTCCAGCGCGTACGGCAGGGTCCCCCACGGGTGCGGGCCCGTCCCCGGGACCGCGCAATGCACCCCGGCCCCGCGCTTCGCCGCGAGTTCGGCGGCGGGCGCCCCCGGCGGGACGGCGTAGACGAGGTGGCAGAACCGCTGGGCGGGGTGGTCCGCGGTCCAGGCCGGGGCGGCGGCCGCGTCCCGGTAGGCGTCCCAGGGGCCCTCGAAGGTGACGAGCAGGTCGGCGAGTTCGGCGTAGCCCGGGTCCGGGTGCACCCCGTGGTTCAGGACGAGCGTACGGGCCCCCGCCGCCCGGGCCGCGACGGCGAGCCTGCCGTAGTGCGCCAGCCGCTCCGGGGCGGCGCAGGCCTGGTCGAGGAAGGCCCCGTCGGTGGCGTACCAGTCGCGATGGCGCATCAGGTCCCGCACCACGGCGGCGTGCGGGCGCCGCCCGTAGTCGGTGTCGACGTACCCGAGGACGGGCACCCCGGCCTCGCGCAGCCGCTCGGCGACGTGGGCGAACCGTTCGTCGGGGGCGGCGCCGGGTCCGCTGTCGGGGTTGAGCACCACGGAGTGCAGCCGGCCCGAACAGCGGATGAGCCGCTCCCAGTCCTCGGGCCGGTCGGCGGGGTGCTCGTACAGGGGCACCAGCAGCATGGGGTCCTTCTCGTGTCTCATCGGTGGGCCGTCGCCCGGCCGAGCAGCAGGCAGACCAGGGTCGCCAGTACGGCCGCCGCCGCTCCGGCCACCACCAGCTGCACGAGCCGGGGTTGGCCCAGTCCGGTCAGCAGGGCCAGGCTCTGCGCGACGGCGGCCGAGGCACAGACCACGGCGGCGGGTCGGACCGCGCCGAAGGACTGCAGGAGCAGCCCCGTCCACATCACGGCGCCGAGCAGCAGCAGGGTGGCGGCGCGGAGCCCGGTGAGCGCGGGGGCGCCGGGCCAGAGCAGGGTTCCGGCGAGCCCGAGGGCGAGCAGCACCGTCAGGTAGCCGGCGAGGCAGCCGGCCAGGGTGGTCAGCATCCGCTGCCGGAACGCCCCGGACGAGCGGGCGGCCCGGAGCCCGGCGAGGCTGCCGCTGCGGAAGCGGTGCAGCAGCCATTCGGCGGGGCCCATGCTGAGGGTGAGGGCCACCGCCGAGGGGGCCGCCACCGCTTCGGCGGGCCCGCCGGCGAGCACCTCGCCGAGGGCGGCGTACAGCACGAGCAGGCCGGTGCCGAGGCCGAAGACCCCGTACGGGACGGAGTCCCCGAGCCTGGGCCCGCGCGGCCCGAACTCCTCCTCGGCGCCCCGCAGCATCCGCCAGCGCACCGGGCCTTCGCCGGGCCGTCGCCGCGCCCAGCCCCGGATCCGGCGCGCGCCGGCCCGTACGCCCTCGGCGAGCGGCAGTTCCCGTACGGCCAGGGTGCAGGCGGCCAGCAGGGACACCACGAGCAGGGTCACGCGGACCGGCACGGGCAGGTCCACGAACAGCGCGAGCACCGCCCCGGCGGCCATCGGGGCGAGCGCGGCGAGCAGGACCCGCTCCCGGCCGAGGACGAGCAGGACGGTGGCGGCCCCGACGTAGACGGCCTGTCCGGCGGCGAAGGCGTACGAGAACGGGGGCCCGCCGGGCACCGCGAGTGCGGCGGCGGTGCCGAGCAGGGACCCGGCGGGGGCTCCGACGAGCAGGGTCCGCCCGGCGGCGGCCCGGTCGCCGAGGCCGAGCCAGGAGTAGGCGCGGTGGGACAGGGTCTGGTCCCAGACCCAGCCGATGAGCGCGCCGGCGAGCAGGGTCAGGGTCCCGGCGGGCAGGCCGAGGCGGTCCTGCGGGCCGTCGAGGAGGGGCGCGCCGAGGACGTAGGCGAGCCCGGGCAGGGCGAAGATCACCCCGCGGAGCAGGCAGGCGGTGAGGGAGACCTTCCAGGGGTCGGGGGTGCTCTCCGGCTCCGGGAAGGCGCGGGGCACCCGGGCGTAGAGCTCTTCGGCGAGGACGAAGGAGTCGTGGCGGCCGTAGGTGAGGCGGATGTACTCGTCGGTCATGCCGTCGGATTCGAGGACGGCGGCGATCTCGTCGGGGTGCACGGCGGCCGCCACGAGGCTGTCCAGCCGGGAGGCGAGGTCGTCGAGGGGGTCGGCCGCCACGGGGCCTTCGCGGCCCGGGCGCGGGATGACGGGCAACGTGTCGACGGCGCCCGGGTATCCGGTGCGGCCGGGCGCCCCCGGACCACCGGACCCGGCCGTGCCGGCGCCGGCACGGCCGACGGCGACCGCGTCTCCGGCAGAGCCGGGGATGCCGCGGGCCATCCCGGCCCCGCCCGGGCCGGGCGGCCTCTCGGGATACGGGGGCTTCAGCCAGAGGGATCCGCTCACCACAGGCTCCCGTCGGCGGCGAGTTCGCGGTACCAGGGGTCGGCGAGCCGCTGGGTCCAGGCGTCTCCCTCGTGGAGGGGCGCCACGGGCTGGCCGGCGAGTTCCCGGTAGATGTGCCGGAAGCCGTCCACGGACTGGTGGAGGGTGAACTTCTCGACCACCCGCTTGCGGGACATCCGGCCGAGCTCGGCGCGGCGTTCGTCGTCGCGGAGCAGGGCGAGGGTGGCGCGGGCCATGGTCTCGGGCTCGCGGGGCGGGACGACGAGGCCGGTGTCCCCGACTGCCTCGCGCACCCCGCCGACGTCGGTGGAGACGGTGGTGCGGCCGCAGGACATGGCTTCGATGATGCTGAAGGGGAAGCCCTCGCTGATGGAGGAGAGCATGACGACGGAGCCGGCGGCGTAGGCCAGGGCCACCTTCTCGATGCGGCCCTCGTACGTGATCCCGTCGCTCACCCCGAGTTCGGCGGCGAGTTTCTCCAGGCGGAGTTTGTACTCCTCGCAGCCCGCCGGGACCGGCCCGAAGAGGCGCAGCCGCAGGGCGGGCAGTTCCTCGCGCATGAACGCGTAGGCGCGGATCAGGGTTTCGAGGTCTTTGATCGGGTCGATGCGGCCGCACCAGCTGAGGGTGGGCACCTCGGGTTCGGGGCCGGCCTCGGGGAAGAGGTGCGGGTCGACGCCGTTGTAGACGGTGCGGATGCGGTCGGCGTCGGCGCCCCCGCGCTCCTCCCAGCGTCGGTTGTACTGGTTGCAGGGGGTGATCAGGTCGGCCTGCCGGTAGCCCTCGCTGTTGAGCTCGCGGTAGAAGCCGAGCATGAGGGACTTGACGGGCCAGCGCTGTTCGGCGCTGCGGTAGCCGAGGTAGCGCTCGCGCAGGTAGATGCCGTGCTCGGTGAGGAGGAAGGGGACCCCGTCGAGGTGTTTGGCGGCGAGGGCCGGGAGGGTGGCGAGGCCGCTGCTGACGGCGTGCGCGACGCTGTCGGGCGGGATCCGCACGGCGAGCGGGCGCAGCGCGTGCTCCAGCAGGTCGGTGGCGGTGAGCGCGTCGTGGATGGTGGGCTCGGCGTCGGCGGTGGTCAGGGCCGGCCGGGTCCACACGTTCATCAGGAGCCTCAGGACGGACTCGGAGCGCAGGGCGGGGGCGAGTTTGCCGGCCCGGGCGAGCAGGGCCAGTTCGCGCAGGGCCTCGGAGAATCCCCCGTGCGCCTGGTCGAGCAGGGACAGCAGGAAGGTTTCGTACACCTCGGTGAAGCGGCGGTGGGCCTTGCCGCGCAGGGCGGAACGGCGGCCGCGCCCGGGCGGCGGGCCCCAGAGCGGGACGGCCGTGTGCCGGTAGACGTTGCGCGGGAGTTCCCAGGTGACCGGCTCTCGTCCGGAGCCGGTCAGGGCTATGACGTTGAAGTCGACCTCCGGCATCCCGCGCACCAGTTGGTCGCACCAGGTGCTGACGCCCCCGTGGACGTGCGGGTAGGTTCCTTCGGTGAGCATGGTGACATGACGCCCATGGCTCATGCGGTGTGTCCCCCCAGGACGGAAAAGGGGCCGGCGCCCCCGGGTTCGGAGCGCCGGCGCAGGTGGTACTCGTGACGGCTTGCGACGTGCGTGCGGGACCGCGGCCGGCTGCGGTCAGCCGGGCAGGCGGAGCGTGACGGCGTTCTGGAGCAGCTCCGGACCGGTCCAGGTGGAGCGGCTGCCGGCGTAGGCGGTGCCGAAATCGGCGGTGCCGAGCAGCAGTTGCTTCTTGGTGCCGGTGGGGGCGGTGACCGGGGCGAGGAGCCCGGCGGGTGCCTTGACGGTGACGGTGGTGCCGATGCGGTAGGCGGTGACCTTGCCGGCGGCGAGCGCGCTGTCCCAGGCGGCGCGGCGGCCGAGCTCGACCCCGGTGTCCTTCATGCTCTGGTTGACGATCGGCGCGCTGGGCGCGTAGAGCGTGCGGTAGGTGTCGAGGACCTGGTTGAGCACCGGGTAGAGGGTGCGGTCCTCGGCGAGGTTGGACTGGTGGACGTAGTGCGGGCGCGGGTCGTTGGCCAGCACGTGGCGCAGGGCGGTGCGGGCCTCCTGCGGGACGATGTAGTCCAGGTAGCCCGTGTTGACGTCGAGGGCCGCCGGCAGGCAGGTGGAGGTCGCCGGGTTGTCCTCGCAGATGCCGCTGCCGCCCGCGGCGCGGCTGGCGTAGATCCAGTTGTACTCGTCGGCCATCTCCGCGTTGGTGCCCGTGTTGTAGTACACGTTCATCGGGTGGCGGGGGACGGTCAGGGCCGCGCCGACCGCCCGCTGCGCGGGTTCGCGGGAGTTGTCGCTGCCCGCCCACTTGATGCCGTTGTCGGCGAAGGCGCCGGCCAGGTTGGGGTTGTCCTGGGGCTGCTGCGGGTTGGTCTTGAGGCCCGAGTGCTCGCCGGTGACGATCTCGGTCCGGTCGATGGTGATGCCCTTGAGCGCGGCCCAGTTGTTGTTGTCGCGGATCTGCGCGGAGATCTCGGCGCGGCTCATGTACTTGATGGCGCCCGAGGCGTCCTTGACGCACGTCCAGGGCACGGTGCTGGTGTCCTGGACGCAGCCGAGGAAGGGGTGCGTGTAGGTGTGGTTCATCCAGCGGTACTTGGCGCGGTCCGCGACGAGTTGCGCGGTGAGGGCGTCGGTGCCGCCGTTCTCGGCCTTCCACTCCTCGCCGGCGCCCGCGTTGAAGAGCATGTCGAGCTTGAAGTTCTTGGACGTCTGCCACTGCGCCGCGTACACGGCGTCCGCGGCGGTCATCCGGATGGTGCTCTCCTTGCCCTCGCCGCCCGCGCAGGCGTAGTCGCCGGGCGTGCAGTTGAGCTCCTTGTTCCAGCGGGCGTCCGGGGCGAAGACGTCGTCGACGTGGACCGCGAAGTAGTTGCGGCTCTGGCCGAGGTGGACACCCTGGGTGAGCCATTCGACGATGCCTCGGGCCAGCAGCCGGAACTGCTGCTGGTACTGGTTGTAGCCGAAGGTGACGACCAGTTCGCTGCGCCCGTCGTGGGCGTACTCGCCGACGAGCGAGGCCCGGCCGGAGCCGACCGGCGCGTCGAGGTAACTGGTGTAGCCGGGGCGCGGCTTGCCCATGAAGCCGTAGCTCTCCGGGACGAGCGTCGAGTTGTCCTCGAAGGTGACCTGCCCGCCGAGGTAGGCGAAGGGCCCCGCCTTGCCCGCTGCGGTGACGGCGGCCTGGGTGCCGTCGAGCTGCCCGCTGTAGCCCCCGTTGTCGGTGTACTCCAGGCCGACGCCCGGGTGGGCCCAGGTGTAGGCGTCCACCTGGCGGATCCCGTACGCCGCCTCGTACGCGCCGAGCGCCGCCATCTCGGCCGAGCCCTCGCCGAAGGGGTTCTCGTTCGGCAGGACCACCCCCTGGTACTTGGCGCGCGGCCGGCCGTCGACGGTGTCGCTGAGGAAGGCGGCGTTGATGACCGGGCGACCCGCGCTGCCCAGCTCGATCCGGGTGTACGGGACTCCGGTGTCGCGGAGTTCCGCGGTGATCGCGTCGACCGAGCTGCCGCCGTCGTCGACGACGAGCACCTTCAGGTCGATGCGCGGAGCCGTGGCCGCCTGGGCGGTCGCGGCGGGCACTGCCACGGACACCAGCACCGCGGCGGCCATCATGGCGGCGGCCCTGTTCATCCGATTCCTATTGACCATTTCGGCCTTTCCCCCCGCAGGCATCCCTCGACAGCGGCCCTTGGCGGATGGCCGGGCCGGGGAGGCACTGTGGAAATCATGCAAAGGAACCCCACGTCCCCTTGCGAGAGTGGACCGAGTCTCTCGGACCTCGTCAGGTCTACGAGGCAAACCTGGAGCAGAGTCCACAGATGGGTGAACCTGATGACCCGCTGATCGAACAATCTGCCAAACCTTCGAGTGACGTACGGGCGAGTCCGTGCGCGTAGGCTCATTTCTGGCGGCCCTCGGGCCGGAATACGATCGCTACGGATGGCCGTCCACCCACTCGGCCCACACATACAAACGGAAGCGAGACTTCACCACCGTGACTGCTCTGACTCTCAGCACTGCCGGCGCTGCGACGCTGCGCGCCGACGCCCTCGTGGTCGGCGTGGCGAAGGGCCCCAAGGGCCCGATCGTGGCCGCCGGAGCCGAGGCCGTGGACAAGGCGTACGACGGAAAGCTCGCCGACGTGCTCGACGCGCTCGGCGCCACGGGCGCCGAAGGCGAGACCACCAAGCTGCCGGCGCCTGCGGGCCTCAAGGTCCCGGTCGTGCTGGCGGTGGGGCTCGGCTCCGTCCCGGAGAAGGACGAGTCGTTCGACGAAGAGGTGCTGCGCCGCGCCGCCGGCGCCGCCTCCCGCGCGCTGCACGGCAGCAAGAAGGCCGGCTTCGCCCTCCCCCTGGACGACGCCTCCGCCGTCACCGCCGTGGCCGAGGGCGCGCTGCTGGGCGCGTACGCCTTCACCGCTTACCAGGGCGGCGAGAAGAAGGCTTCGAAGAACGCCGGGCCGAAGCTGCCGCTGGCCGAGGTCGCCCTGCTGGGCGCCAAGCCGCGCGACAAGGAGCACAAGGCCGCCGCCGAGCGCGCCACGGCCGTCGCGACCGAGGTCAACGTGGCCCGCGACCTGGTCAACACCCCGCCGAACGACCTCACCCCGGAGGCCTTCGCCGCCGTCGCGACCGCGACCGCGAAGGAGAACGGCATCAAGGTCCAGGTGCTGGACGAGAAGGCGCTCGTCAAGGGCGGCTACGGCGGCATCATGGGCGTCGGCAAGGGCTCGGAGAACCCGCCGCGCCTGGTGAAGCTCTCCTACACGCACCCCAAGGCGGAGAAGACCCTGGCCTTCGTCGGCAAGGGCATCACCTACGACTCGGGCGGCATCTCCCTCAAGCCGGCCGGCCACAACGAGACGATGAAGTGCGACATGGCCGGCGCCGCCGCCGTCTTCGCCTCCGTCGTCGCGGCCGCGAAGCTGGGCCTGCAGGTCAACGTCACCGGCTGGCTCGCGCTCGCCGAGAACATGCCGTCCGGCTCCGCCACCAAGCCCGGTGACGTGCTGCGCATGTACAGCGGCAAGACCGTCGAGGTGCTCAACACGGACGCCGAGGGCCGCCTGGTCCTCGGTGACGCGCTGACCCGGGCCTCCGAGGAGAACCCGGACGCGATCGTCGACGTCGCCACCCTGACCGGCGCCATGGTGCTGGCCCTGGGCAACCGCACCTTCGCGGTCATGGGCAACGACGACTCCTTCCGCACCTCGATCCACGAGATCGCCGAGGAGGTCGGCGAGGCCTCGTGGCCGATGCCGATGCCCCCGGAGCTGCGCAAGACCTTCGACTCCCCCACCGCCGACATCGCGAACATGGGCGAGCGCGCGGGCGGCGGCCTGCTGGCCGGCCTCTTCCTGCAGGAGTTCGTCGGCGAGGGCATCACCTGGGCCCACCTCGACATCGCGGGCCCGGCCTTCCACGAGGGCGCGCCGTACGGCTACACCCCCAAGGGCGGCACCGGCACGGCCGTGCGCACCCTGGTGCGGCTGGCCGAGCGCACGGCCACGGGCGACCTGGGCTGACGTACGGGCCGACCGACGCACCGGTCGACCCGACCCACCGGTCGACCTGACGCACTGGCCGACCCTTCTCGTGTGACACGTAGCACCCCGGGCCTTGATCGACTTTCGATCAAGGCCCGGGGTGTGTTCACTCACAACGAAATCCGTAGGTTTCTACGCCGCGGTAACCCTTAGTTCGGACAGAACGACCTGCCACATGCCGGGCCCGGCGTCCCGCGTCCCCCCGACAAATGCGAAGATGGGTTCTCGGCAGGACAGGGCCCCCACCACAGGGCCGACGAAACAGCGGCCGTATACCAGCCGCCGCCCGGTCACAGAGGACCGGTGCCCGGCGCACATGCATGGAGGACGTGACGTGGCGAACGACGCCAGCACCGTTTTCGACCTAGTGATCCTCGGCGGTGGCAGTGGCGGTTACGCCGCGGCGCTGCGCGCATCCCAGCTGGGTCTGGACGTTGCCCTGATCGAGAAGAACAAGCTCGGCGGCACCTGCCTGCACAACGGCTGCATCCCCACGAAGGCTCTGCTGCACGCGGGCGAGATCGCGGACCAGGCCCGCGAAGGCTCCCAGTTCGGCGTGAAGACCACCTTCGAGGGCATCGACATCGCGGGTGTCCACAAGTACAAGGACGAGATCATCGCGGGCCTGTACAAGGGCCTGCAGGGTCTGGTGGCCTCCCGCAAGGTGACGTACATCGAGGGTGAGGGCCGCCTCTCCTCCCCGACTTCCGTCGACGTGGACGGCCGCCGCATCCAGGGCCGTCACGTCCTGCTGGCGACCGGCTCCGTGCCGAAGTCGCTGCCGGGCCTGGTCATCGACGGCAACCGCATCATCTCCTCGGACCACGCGCTGGTCCTGGACCGCGTTCCCGAGTCGGCGATCGTGCTGGGCGGCGGCGTCATCGGCGTCGAGTTCGCCTCGGCGTGGAAGTCCTTCGGTTCCGACGTCACCGTCATCGAGGGCCTCAAGCACCTCGTGCCGGTCGAGGACGAGAACAGCTCGAAGCTGCTGGAGCGCGCGTTCCGCAAGCGCGGCATCAAGTTCAACCTCGGCACCTTCTTCGACAAGGCCGAGTACACCGAGAACGGCGTGCGCGTCACGCTGGCCGACGGCAAGACCTTCGAGGCCGAGGTGCTGCTGGTCGCCGTCGGCCGCGGTCCGGTCTCCCAGGGCCTGGGCTACGAGGAGCAGGGCGTCGCGATGGACCGCGGCTACGTCCTGGTCGACGAGTACATGCAGACCAACGTGCCGACCATCTCGGCCGTCGGTGACCTCGTCCCGACCCTCCAGCTCGCGCACGTCGGCTTCGCCGAGGGCATCCTGGTGGCGGAGCGTCTGGCCGGCCTCAAGGCCGTCCCGATCGACTACGACGGTGTCCCGCGCGTCACCTACTGCCACCCCGAGGTCGCTTCCGTCGGCATCACCGAGGCCAAGGCCAAGGAGATCTACGGCGCGGACAAGGTCGTGGCCCTGAAGTACAACCTTGCGGGCAACGGCAAGAGCAAGATCCTGAAGACCTCGGGCGAGATCAAGCTCGTCCAGGTCAAGGACGGTGCCGTGGTCGGCGTCCACATGGTCGGTGACCGGATGGGCGAGCAGGTCGGCGAAGCCCAGCTGATCTACAACTGGGAAGCTCTGCCGGCCGAGGTCGCGCAGCTCATCCACGCGCACCCGACGCAGAACGAGGCCATGGGCGAGGCCCACCTCGCGCTGGCCGGCAAGCCGCTGCACGCACACGACTAATCGTCACGGGCGCGACGACCACTTCCGCACTTTCGTTAGGAGCAACAGAAACCATGTCGGTTTCCGTAACCCTTCCGGCGCTCGGTGAGAGCGTCACTGAGGGCACTGTCACCCGTTGGCTGAAGGCCGAGGGCGAGCGCGTCGAGGCCGACGAGCCGCTGCTCGAGGTCTCGACCGACAAGGTCGACACCGAGATCCCGTCCCCCGTGTCCGGCGTCCTGGCGTCCATCAAGGTCGCCGAGGACGAGACCGTCGAGGTCGGCGCCGAGCTGGCCGTCATCGACGACGGCTCCGGCGCCCCGGTCGCGGCTGCGGCCCCGGCCGCCGCCGCCGAGCCGGCCGCCGCCGCTCCGGCCCCGGTCGCGGAGGCCCCCGCGGCCCCCGCCCCGGTCGCCGAGGCTCCGGCCGCTCCCGCCGCCGCTGCCCCGGCAGCGTCCGGCACCGATGTCGTGCTGCCCGCGCTGGGCGAGTCCGTCACCGAGGGCACCGTCACCCGCTGGCTGAAGCAGGTCGGCGAGTCCGTCGAGGCCGACGAGCCGCTGCTCGAGGTCTCCACGGACAAGGTCGACACCGAGATCCCCGCGCCGGTCTCCGGCACGCTGCTGGAGATCCTGGTCGGCGAGGACGAGACCGCCGAGGTCGGTGCCCGTCTGGCCGTCATCGGCGTCGCGGGCGCGGCTCCTGCCGCCGCCCCGGCCGCCGCCGCCCCGGCTCCGGTCCAGGCTGCGGCTCCGGTCGCCGCCCCGGCTCCGGTCCAGGCCCCCGCTCCGGTCGCCGCCCCGGCCCCGGTCGCCGCCCCGGCTCCCGTGGCCGCTCCGGCTCCGGTCGCCCCGGCTGCCCCGGTCGCCCCGGCCGCCGCCCCGGCCGCTCCCGCCGCCCCGGTTTCCGCCGGTGACGAGGGCGCGTACGTGACTCCGCTGGTGCGCAAGCTCGCCTCGGAGTCCGGCGTCGACCTGTCCACGGTCTCGGGCACCGGTGTCGGTGGCCGCATCCGCAAGCAGGACGTCCTGGCCGCCGCCGAGGCCGCCAAGGCCGCCGCTGCCGCCCCGGCTCCGGCCGCTGCCGCTCCGGCCGCGAAGGCTCCGGCCGCCGCGGTGTCCGAGCTGCGCGGTCAGACGGTCAAGATGACCCGCATGCGCAAGGTCATCGGCGACAACATGATGAAGGCCCTGCACTCGCAGGCGCAGCTCAGCTCCGTGGTCGAGGTGGACATCACCAAGATCATGAAGCTGCGCGAGAAGGCCAAGGCCGGCTTCCTCGCCCGTGAGGGCGTCAAGCTGTCCCCGATGCCGTTCTTCGTCAAGGCCGCTGCCCAGGCGCTGAAGGCCCACGCGGTCGTCAACGCCCGGATCAACGAGGACGAGGGCACCATCACCTACTTCGACTCGGAGAACATCGGCATCGCCGTGGACTCCGAGAAGGGCCTGATGACCCCGGTCATCAAGGGTGCCGGTGACCTCAACCTGGCGGGCATCTCCAAGGCGACCGCCGACCTGGCCGCCAAGGTCCGCGGCAACAAGATCACGCCGGACGAGCTGTCGGGCGCGACCTTCACCATCAGCAACACCGGTTCGCGCGGCGCCCTGTTCGACACGGTCATCGTGCCGCCGAACCAGGTCGCCATCCTGGGCATCGGTGCCACGGTCAAGCGCCCGGTGGTCATCGAGACCGCCGAGGGCACGAACATCGGCATCCGCGACATGACGTACCTGACCCTGTCCTACGACCACCGCCTGGTGGACGGCGCGGACGCGGCCCGGTACCTCTCGGCCGTCAAGGCCATCCTGGAAGCCGGCGAGTTCGAGGTCGAGCTCGGCCTGTAAGGCCTCCACGCACGGCCTGAGCCTGCGTGTACGGCGCCCCTGCCCGGATCCGTCCGGGCAGGGGCGCCGTCGTTTGTAACGAGCCTCACCAAGGGTCACCCGGGAGGAACGCATCGCAGCAGGCCACGACCGCCGTATTGTCTACGCATCAGGCCCCGCACGTCCCTGCACACCCCTCAGGAGATGAAGCCCAGATGATCACCCCACCCGTCGTGCACTCGCTGCGCGAGCAGATCCGCGAGCACATCGTGGAGGGGATCGTCAGCGGGCGCTGGAAGCCCGGTGAGCGGATCGTCGAGCGCCGGATCGCCGTGGAGCTGGAGGTCAGCCAGACCCCGGTGCGCGAGGCGCTGCGCGAGCTGGAGACGCTGAGGCTGATCGAGTCGGCGCCGAACAAGGGTGTCCGCGTACGGAACCTCTCGGCGGCCGACCTCGAGGAGATCTACCCGGTCCGGGCGGGCCTGGAGCAGATCGCCGCCGAGTTGGCGGCGCCCCGGCTGGCGGCCGACTGCTCGGCCCTGGAACCGCACGTGGCGGCGCTGTGGGAGGCCGACCGCGCCGAGGACGGCACGGCGCAGGTGCGGCACACGGTGGGCTTCCACCGGGAGATGGTGCGGGCGGCCGGGAACAGCGTGCTGCTGCACACCTGGGAGAGCCTGGGCATCGAGGTGTTCACGGCCCTGTCCATCCGTTGGCTGGGAACGGTCCAGAAGTCCTACGCCGAGGAGCACGAGGCCCTCGTGCAGGCGTTCCGCAATCAGGATCCGGACATCGGTGTGCTCGTGAAGCGGCATGTCCTCGGGTGCGCCCCGCGCGCCTGACGGCCCCGCCGACCGGACCTTTTGCCACGATTTGCCCGGCACCGGGTGCCTTGCTCCATGGCACCCGGTGCCGACTTTCGGTGTATGGACGTTTCTTCGTCACTTTTATTTGATCGATCATCGATCAGCGATTTACAGTCATCGCGGACCTCAACCAGGTCCAACGACCCTGTCCTGCCCGTCAGGGATTTTTTCACCACCTCTCCATTACCCGGAAGGCGGCGCACAGCGATGTCCGACCCCGTAGGAAAGCTTCCGAGCGAGCTCGACCAGCTCCCGGACCGCGACACCGAGGAGACCGCCGAATGGGCGGCCTCCCTCGACGCCGTCGCAAAGGCCGCCGGTACGCGCCGGGCCGAATACCTGCTGCGTCGCACCCTCCAGCACGCCGAGGCCGCCGGCCTCGCGCTGCCCAAGCTGCTGGAGACGGACTACGTCAACACCATCCCCACCGCCGCCGAGCCGGAGTTCCCCGGTGACGAGGCGATGGAAGCCAGGATCACCGCCTGGAACCGCTGGAACGCGGCCGCCATGGTGACCCGCGGCTCCAAGTACGGCGTCGGCGGCCACATCGCCACCTTCGCCTCCGCCGCGTGGCTGTACGAGACCGGCTTCCAGCACTTCTTCCGCGGGAAGGAGGCCGACGGATCGGGCGACCAGCTCTACATCCAGGGCCACGCCTCCCCCGGCATCTACGCCCGCGCGTTCCTCGACGGACGCGTCTCCGAGCAGCAGCTCGACAACTTCCGCCAGGAGTCCGGCGGCAACGGCCTGCCGTCCTACCCGCACCCGCGGCGCCTGCCGTGGCTGTGGGAGTTCCCGACGGTGTCCATGGGCCTCGGCCCGCTCTCCGCGATCTACCAGGCGCGCTTCAACCGCTACCTGCAGAACCGCAGCATCAAGGACACCGCCAACTCGCACGTCTGGGCCTTCCTGGGCGACGGCGAGATGGACGAGCCCGAGTCGACCGCCGCCCTGGCCCTCGCCTCCCGCGAGCAGCTCGACAACCTGACCTTCGTCATCAACTGCAACCTGCAGCGCCTCGACGGTCCGGTCCGCGCCAACTTCCGCGTGGTCCAGGAGCTGGAGGCCCAGTTCCGCGGCGCCGGCTGGAACGTCATCAAGTCGCTGTGGGGCTCCGCCTGGGACGAGCTGTTCCAGCTCGACACCACCGGCGCCCTGGTACGCCGCCTGCGCGAGGTACCGGACGCGCAGTTCCAGACGTACGCGACCCGCGACGTGGCCTACATCCGCCAGCACTTCTTCGGCGCCAACGCCGAGCTCGTGCAGCTGGCCGGTGTGCTCTCCGACGCGAAGATCGCCGAGTGCTTCCACAGCTCCCGCGGCGGCCACGAGCCCCGCAAGGTCTACGCCGCGTACAAGGCCGCCCTGGAGCACAAGGGCGCCCCGACGGTCATCCTCGCGCAGACCGTCAAGGGCTACACGCTGGGTGCCGGGTTCGAGTCGAAGAACGCGAACCACCAGATGAAGAAGCTGACGATCGACGAGTTCAAGGACATGCGTGACCTCCTTGGCCTCCCGATCCCGGACAGCGCCTTCGCCGACGGTGTCGTTCCCTACGGGCACCCGGGTGCCAACAGCCCCGAGGTCCGGTACCTGAACGAGCGCCGCGCGGCCCTCGGCGGTCCGGCCCCGGCCCGCAAGGTCAAGCACGTGGCCCTGCCGGCTCCGGCCGAGCGCTCCTTCGCCCCGCTGCTCAAGGGTTCCGGCAAGCAGGAGATGGCCACCACCATGGCCTTCGTCCGCCTCGTCAAGGACCTGATGCGGGACAAGGAGACCGGCAAGCGCTGGGTTCCGATCGTCCCCGACGAGGCCCGCACCTTCGGCATGGAGTCCCTCTTCCCGTCGGCCGGCATCTACTCGCCGCTGGGCCAGACGTACGAGCCGGTCGACCGCGACCAGCTCATGTACTACAAGGAAGCCAAGGACGGCCAGATCCTCAACGAGGGGATCACCGAGGCCGGCGCCATGGCCGACTTCATCGCCGCCTGCACGTCGTACGCGACGCACGGCGAGCCGATGATCCCGTTCTACATCTTCTACTCGATGTTCGGCTGGCAGCGCACCGCCGACCAGATGTGGCAGCTCGCCGACCAGCTCGGCAAGGGCTTCATCGTCGGCGCCACCGCCGGTCGCACCACGCTGACCGGTGAGGGCCTCCAGCACGCGGACGGCCACTCGCACCTGATCGCGTCCACGAACCCGGCGTCGCTCAACTACGACCCGGCCTTCGCGTACGAGATCGCGGTGATCGTCAAGGACGGTCTGCGCCGGATGTACGGCGAGAAGCCGGAAGACGTCTTCTACTACCTGACGGTCTACAACGAGCCGAAGCCGCAGCCCGCGATGCCCGAGGGCGTCGAGGAAGGCATCATCAAGGGCCTCTACCGCTTCAACACGGCGGCGGACCTCGCGGACGCGGCCCCGGCCGCCGACGCCCCGAAGATCCAGCTGATGGCTTCGGGTACGGCGATCCACTGGGTGCTGGAGGCGCAGAAGCTCCTCGCCGCCGACTGGAACGTGGCCGCCGACGTCTGGTCCGCCACCTCCTGGGGCGAGCTGCGACGCGACGCGCTGGAGTGCGACGAGGCGCTGCTGCGCGGCGAACTGCGCACCCCGTACGTCACCCGCGCGCTGGAAGGTGCCGCCGGCCCGGTCCTCGCGGTCTCCGACTGGATGCGTCAGGTACCGGACCAGATCAGCCAGTGGGTGGAGCAGGACTACACCTCGCTGGGCACGGACGGCTTCGGCCTGTCCGACACCCGTGAGGGCGCCCGCCGCCACTTCGGTGTCGACGCCCAGTCGATCGTGGTGGCCTCGCTGGCCCAGCTCGCCCGCCGCGGCGAGGTACCGGCGTCCTCCGTCAAGGAGGCCCGGGAGCGCTACGGGCTCTGAGTCCGTACGCGACTGACACACCGAAGGCCGGTGTCCACCCTCCAGGGGGTCGGACACCGGCCTTTGGCCGTATGAGCGGTGGCGGCGCGGGGGTCGACCCGTGATGCTGGGACGGTGATGGACGAGACGGAGTTCTGGGAGATCGTCGACCGTACCCGCGAGGCCGCCGAGGGCGACCCCGAGGAACACGCCGAGCTGCTCGTGGAGCGACTCGCACAGCTCGATCCGGACTCCGTCCTGGACTTCGCCCGGCACTTCGAGGCCCGGTACAACCGGGCCTACACCTGGGACCTGTGGGGCGCGGCCTGGGTGCTCCTCGACGGAGCGAGCGACGACGCGTTCGACTACTTCCGCTGCTGGCTGATCGGCCAGGGCCGGGAGGTCTTCGAGGGCGGTGTGCACGATCCGGACCAGCTGGCGGAGCTCCTGGGCGAGTTCGACGAGGAGGTCGACGGGGACGGCGAGGAGCTGGGGTACGCGGCCGACGAGGCGTACGAGCAGCTGACCGGGGCGGTGGCGCCGGATCTGGGCGTCCCCCTGCAACCGGCAGAGCCGGAGGGCACCCCGCTGGACTTCGAGAACGAAGCCGTGCTCGCGGAGCGCTTCCCCCGGCTCTGGGACCGGTTTCGCGGTTGATCAGTAGTGCGTGCCGCCGTCGATGCGGATCTCCGTACCGGTGATGAAGGCGCCGTCCTCGGAGCCCAGCATGGCGACGACGCCGGCCACGGTCTGCGGGCCGGCGAAGCCCTGGCCGAGGGCCGGGGCGAGCTTGGCGAAGAGCGACCAGTCGGTGTCCTCGGGCAGGCCGGGGCCGGTGCCGGTGGTCATGCCGCTCTCGATGGAGCCGGGCGCGACGGACACGAAGCGCAGGCCCTGCTTGCTGTACTCGGCGGCCAGCGCGTGGGTCATGGACTGGATGCCGCCCTTGCTGGCGGCGTAGGCGGACATGTAGGGGTGCGCGAAGGACGCCGAGGTGGAACTGAAGTTCACCACGACCGGCTGCTCGCCCGCGAGGAGCGCCGGGAGCGACTCGCGGATCATCAGGAAGGTGCCGGTCAGGTTGACCGAGATGACCTTGTTCCAGAAGTCGAGCGTGGTCTGGTGGGTGTGCGCGGAGCGCAGGATGCCCGCGGCGTTGACGAGTACGTCGATGCCGGTGAGGGCGTCGACGGCGGCGGCCACGCCCGTCTTGACCGAGGCCTCGTCGGATATGTCGAGGACGGCGGTGGTCAGCCGGTCCGCGTGGCCGTCGGCGGCCGCCCGCTCGGCGGTGGCCTTCAGGCCGGCCTCGTTGACGTCCACGGTGTGGACGCGCCCGCCCTCGGCGAGGATGCGGTGGACGGTGGCCTGGCCGATGCCGGAGCCGCCGCCGGTGATGAGGACGCGACGTCCTTCGTAACGGTTCATGGGGTGAGCGTACCGAAGCACTGGCACATTTTGCCAGACTGTCAAAGCATGCAATCAGCGCTGGGCGCGCGAGGTAGTCTTCACCCGTGAGATCCCCTCGTCCGTACGCTCCCCAGGCCGGCCCCGGAGCCCAGTCGCTGACCGAGCGCCGCAAGGCGGCCACCCAGCTCGACATCGCCCGCGCGGCCTGCGAACTCTTCGCCGAGCACGGCCCCGACGGAACCACCGCCGAGGACATCGCCCATCACGCGGGCGTGGCGCTGCGCACCTTCTACCGCTACTTCCGCAACAAGCAGGAGGCCGTGGCCCCGCTACTCGCGGGCGGCGGCGACGCCTGGCGCGCGCTGCTCGCGGAGGAGGACCCCGGCACCCCCCTCGCCGAGGCCCTGGAGCGGGCGGTCACGCGGGCCCTGAGCGACCTCCAGGCCATAGAGGAGGGCCTGGAGGTGACCCGCGGCCTGCTGCGCGCGGCGGCCGACGACCCGGCCCTGCGGGCGGTCTGGTACCGCGTGAACCAGGACTCCGAGGAGCGCCTGGTCCCGGTGATCGCCAGGCTGGTGGGCGACGGGGCCGACGCGGTGGGCGTACGGCTGCTCGCCGCGGCGGCGACGGACGCGATCCGCATCGCCCTGGAGGTGTGGTCGGCCACGGACGGCCCGGTCTCGGGCCCCGGCTCCCCCGCGGAACTCGCGGTCCGGTGCCTGCACGACCTCACGGGCGCGATGCCCCTGCTCCGCCGGGGCTGAGCGGGGTCATCGCGCCCGGGTCCGGTGTGGCCCGGTCAACCGCGGTCGGCGTCAGCGGTTCCAGTTGCCCCAGTCGCCGTTGCCACCGCGACCGTCGTTGCCCCAGTCTCCGTTGCCCCAGTCGCCGTTACCGCCACGACCGTTGCCCCAGTCGTCGTGGCCCCAGTCGCCGTTACCGCCACGGCCGTTGCCCCAGTCCCAGTTGCCACCGTCGCCACCGCGGCCGTCGCCACCGCGGCCGTCGTTCCAGTTGCCGTCACGCCAGTTGTTCCAGCCGGAGTCGTGCCAGTTTCCCCAGTCGTAGCGGCCGTCGCCCCCGTTGCCGCCGACTCCGCCGTCTTCCCAGCACCACCACGGGCGGTCGCGCCAGTCCCGGTTGCAGCACTCGTCCCAACGCCAGTCGCTCCAGCGCCGGTCGGAGCACCTCCACCCGCCACCGCCACCCTCGGAAGAAGCGGAGGCACTGGTGGCCGGCATCAGACCGAGGGTGGCGCCGGCGGCACCGGCGATGACTGCGGCAACTATCCTGCGGCGCATACTCATGCACCTCCGAACATGTATCGCTTATCCAGCCTTTACGGTCATTTCCACCGTCACCCGACCGCACCGGCCTGTCAACGCGGAAAGGCCCCCCGCCGCTCTCCGAAGAGAGCGGCGGGGGGCCTTCCACCAGGCACTTTAGAGGTCGAAGTACAGCTCGAACTCGTGCGGGTGCGGACGCTGCGCGATCGGGGCGATCTCGTGCGTGCGCTTGTAGTCGATCCAGGTCTCGATCAGGTCCGGGGTGAAGACACCGCCGGCGAGGAGGTAGTCGTGGTCCTCCTCCAGCGCCTTGAGGACGTCCTCGAGGCTGGTCGGGACCTGCGGGACGCTCGCGTGCTCGTCGGGCGAGAGCTCGTAGAGGTCCTTGTCGATCGGCTCCATCGGCTCGATCTTGTTCTTGACACCGTCGAGGCCCGCGAGCAGCAGCGCCGCGAAGGCGAGGTACGGGTTGGACGACGGGTCCGGGGCGCGGAACTCGACGCGCTTGGCCTTCGGGTTCGAGCCCGTGATCGGGATGCGCATGGCGGCGGAGCGGTTGCGCTGCGAGTACACCATGTTGACCGGCGCCTCGAAGCCCGGCACCAGGCGGTGGTACGAGTTCACCGTCGGGTTGGTGAAGGCCAGCAGCGACGGGGCGTGCTTGAGGATGCCGCCGATGTAGTAGCGCGCGGTGTCCGACAGGCCCGCGTAGCCGGCCTCGTCGTAGAACAGCGGCTCGCCGTTCGCCCACAGCGACTGGTGCACGTGCATGCCCGAGCCGTTGTCACCGAAGATCGGCTTCGGCATGAAGGTCGCGGTCTTGCCGTTGCGCCAGGCGACGTTCTTCACGATGTACTTGAAGAGCATCAGGTCGTCGGCCGCGGCGAGCAGCGTGTTGAACTTGTAGTTGATCTCGGCCTGGCCACCGGTGCCGACCTCGTGGTGCTGACGCTCGACCTGGAGGCCCTGGGCGTCCAGCTCGAGGGAGATCTCGGCGCGCAGGTCGGCGAAGTGGTCGACCGGGGCTACGGGGAAGTAACCACCCTTGTAGCGGACCTTGTAACCACGGTTGTTCTCCTCGGAACCGGTGTTCCAGGCGCCGGCCTCGGAGTCGATGTGGTAGAAGCCCTCGTTCGCGGAGGTCGCGAAGCGCACGCTGTCGAACACGTAGAACTCGGCCTCGGGGCCGAAGAACGCGGTGTCGGCGATGCCGGTGGAGGCGAGGTACGCCTCGGCCTTCTTCGCGATGTTGCGCGGGTCGCGGCTGTAGGCCTCACCCGTGATCGGGTCGTGGATGAAGAAGTTGATGTTGAGCGTCTTGTCCTTGCGGAAGGGGTCGAGACGCGCGGTGGTGATGTCGGCACGCAGAGCCATGTCGGACTCGTGGATGGCCTGGAAGCCGCGGATCGACGAACCGTCGAAGGCGAGCTCCTCCGCCGGGTCGAATGCCCGAGCCGGGATGGTGAAGTGCTGCATCACACCAGGCAGGTCGCAGAAGCGGACGTCGACGAACTTGACGTCGTTCTCCTCGATGTACTGCTTCACTTCGTCGGCGTTCTGGAACATCCAACTCCTCCTACTCCCACCCCGGGGCAGGGGCGGGCTTTATAGCTCGTGGTGCGTCAGTGCGGTGCCGCACGCTGACCCGACCATAAGCACACGGGATTTCTCAAGCATGACCCATTTGTTTCGCACAAGTTAACCAGGGTCCGCTCGGAGCGCCGTGGAGCACCACCGGTACCGTGGTCGGGTGGACAACAGGCAAGCAATCGGATCCTGGCTCTCCGGCCCCCGCGCGGCCGCCGAGGAGATGGGGGTCGACTTCGGCTATCCGGGTCAGCGGCTCGGCCTCCCGCAGGAGGGGCCCGGCTCGGCGGCGCGGTTCGGGCGCAGGCTGGGCGCCGTGGCCCTCGACTGGATCGGCTGCCAAGTGATCGCATACGGGCTGATCACGGGCGGCGACCTGGCCGCGGCGGGCAACTGGACCCTCGCGCTCTTCGTCGCCCTGACCATCCTGACGGTCGGCACCGTGGGCTTCACCCCCGGCAAGCGGATCCTGGGTCTCCGGGTCGTCTCGGAGAGCGGCGGCCGCCTCGGCATCGTCCGGGTGGTCGTGCGCACGCTGCTGCTGGCCCTCGTCGTCCCGGCCCTGATCTGGGACCGCGACGGCCGCGGCCTGCACGACCGACTGGCCCGCGCCGTACAGGTACGGATCTGACGCCCGGGCGCGTCCGGAGTACGGAATCAGGGGCGCCCCCCGAGCCGGTCGGCTCGGGGGGCGCCCCTGTCTCGTATACGAAAATCAGGTCAGCGGGTCAGCGCATCTTCCCGCCGCGCGGCATCCGCATGCCCTTGGGCATGGGGCCCTTCGGTCCCGTTCTCTAACGTAGCCTATCCGTTCACTCTCACGGAAGCCCTCTGACCTGGGCAAACGAGGGGAAGGCCGCCCGTGGGCCTCCCTCAGGACTGGGCGCCCCTGGACTCTCACCAGTTCGGGGGCGCCCTGCTGCGTCTCCCCTAAGAGCCTTCAGCAGACCCGCAGGGTTGTGTTACGGTCACGGGGCATAGCACGAGACCCCCTGAGGCGGCTACCTCAGAGGGTCTCAACCCGCCGGGCGGCTACCCAGCGGGAAACACCTAGAGATGTGGACTCTAGATGCGCGTCCAGCGTACTCGGCACACTCGTGCCTACGTGCAGATCCCTAACTCAATCGCACAGTCATCCGCCCTGAGCCTGGAGGCTCTCGGCTTGCTCGTCTACCTGCTCTCCCTGCCCGACGCGAACCGGGCCACCGTGGAGAGGGTCACCGCTCGTGTTCCGAACGGCCGCCGCGTAGTCGGCAGGGCCATGACCGAGCTGGTAGAGGCTGGCTATGTCCAGCGAGCCCGTGTGCAGGATCCGGAGACGGGGCAGTGGGTCACCCTGACCTCCGTCACTGATCAGCCGACCAACCACATGCCGACGGTCGGGGAACCGACTGATCAGGCTCTCGGCGGCTATCCCAAGGGAAATGACCTTGGGAAGAATGACCTCCCCCAGCAGCCTGAGCAGCAGCCGGCCGACGAGGCCGGCAACTTCCACCAGAAGGAGGGGGAGAGTTCTCCTTCTTCCAACGACAAGACGCCTCCTGGCACGGCTGACGCCGTGGCCAGTCGAGCCGTGCTGTGTCTTGGAAGGCTCGGCGTGCACGAGCGCCGCCTTCGCCTCTCTCCGGCTGAGGTGCAGCGCCTTGCCCCTCTCGCTGCCGAATGGATCACTGATGGCTTCCATGAGATGGAAGTAGTCACTGCCCTCATAAAGGCCCTGCCGGCCCGCATCGAGTCCGCGGCTGCCCTGGTGACGTACCGCCTCAAGCATCAGCGGCCAGAGCCGCGCGAGGCACTGCCAGCCCTT
Organism: Streptomyces sp. NPDC059874; assembly: GCF_042731135.1. Taxonomy (NCBI): domain Bacteria; kingdom Bacillati; phylum Actinomycetota; class Actinomycetes; order Kitasatosporales; family Streptomycetaceae; genus Streptomyces; species Streptomyces sp. NPDC059874. Next base: position 148,121 of record NZ_JBHWJY010000006.1, on the reverse strand, counting down.
GAGAGGCCGACGCCTGCCCCAAAGCGCTCCCAGTGCTCCGACTGCGGCCGGCCCTTCCGTCTCGGTGTCACGGCTCATCTGTGCCGTGACTGCCGCGACCGCGCCTGAGAACCCCCTCACACCCATCTGAAAGGATCCTCATGCCTAGCTCTGCCCTGCCCTGGTACCTGAAACTGGTTCTCAGGGTGGCTATCCCTGCTGCCTGCCTGGCTGCTCTCTACCTCAGCATCCCTGGAGAGATCGCCATGGCGCGCATCGCCGGATGGTCTGAGGACTATGCATGGGCCATGCCCATCTGCATCTCGGTCTACGCGATGGCGGCCGGCGCCATCGCCGCCTACCGCAAGGGGCTGAACCTTCCTGGCCAAGTGACAGCCTTCATCGGAGCCATCATGGCTCTCGCCCTGGCCATCTGTGCTCAGTCGATCTCTCACCTGATCGCCCTCGGCTACATGGGAACCTCAGAGCTCCTGGTGAAGTGCATCAGTGCGGTTCCGCCCCTCGTGATTGGTCACATGGCCCACATGGCCGTGACCCCCTCAAAGGCCAAGACTGCCGCTGAGGAGAAGGAGGAGCTGAGGGGGATGATCGACTTCCTCTCACTAGAGCTGACCCGCTCTCTCTCCTCACAGGTCTCCACGGCCCTCTCACAGGCTGAAGGAGCTGCGAGCGAGTACAACCGGCTGGAGAAGAAGGCGGGGACACTGGCTGAGGAAGCAGAGAACCTGAACGTCGAGTATGAGGAGATCCTCAGGAAGGCTGAGGAGGATTCCGCCGGAGCCTCTCGACCCAAGGCCCTCACGACAGCCGCCATTGCCGCTGCTGCTGAGAACCTCAAGCAGGCCGGGAAGAAGACCTCCGTAGAGAACATGTGCAGGGTCCTCGGAGTCTCTCAGGCCACGTACTACCGTTATGGAGGTGGGAAGGCTCTCACCGCCTGACCCTGGCAACGTGAAAGGCCCCTCTCCCAGGTAGGGGGAGAGGGGCCCTTCGGGTCTCAGTGTGTCAGACGTCGCGGGTCTTGGCGAAGCCGACGAAGGCAGCCCACGCGGGCCGCGAAGCACTCAGCCGGCCCGCCGCGCGGTCCTTCGAGTCCTCCACGAAGACGGTAGGAAGTTCGTCGCAGACCTCGACGCAGTTGTCATTGGTTCCACCGCTGAAGCTGGACTTGCGGAACTTGAGGTCAGGTGCGCTCACTGCCGTACTCCTCGATTGCCTTACGAACCAGGTCGGTTGATCGCGCCGCGGACAATGCGTTGCTGAGCACGCGATCGTAGAGGACAGCGTAGGCCGTAGCGTCCTCTCCCTGGAACATCCTTCCTGTGGTGATGCCCTCGGTGTATGCGTACTGCGTACCACTGCGCATGGTGAGGATGGAGAGGGAGCCAGGGAGGACAGCCGGCACCGTGTCCCCGAAGGGGAGAACGCGGATCTCGACCCGAGGCCGCTCCCCAAGCTTCAGCAGGTGTTCGAGCTGCTCCACCATCACGGCCTTGCTGCCAACCACGCGGCGGAGCGCAGCTTCGTCCAACACCACCAGGAGCCAGGGAGCGCCGGCGGCATCGAGTATCGCCTGTCGCTCCATGCGCAAATCAGCCACGGACCGAGGATCGTTGCCAGTGACGATCTCGGCGGACTTGGCAAGGGCCAGAGCGTACGCGCGGGTCTGCACAAGACCCGGTACCACCTGCGAATACTCCTGGATCTTTACTGCGCGCTTCTGGTGGTTCAGGAACTCCTCGGCGTAGTCCTCGAACGTCTGGATGCTCAGCAGAGGCCATAGTTCTTCGATCTGCCCCCCAGCGTCGAGCTTGCGATCAAGGTTCTTCGCAAGCGCCTCTGACGGGCTGGCCTTCCCCCGTTCCACCTTGTTGATCAGCGTCTCTGAGACGAACACCTTCTCTGCCAGCTCGGCCGGCGACCAACCCTTGAGGTCTCGAAAGTGTCGGACCTTGGCGCCCAGCAGTCCGGCAGGTGTAGACCTGTCCAAATCCATTCGCGGCCTGCCGCGTGGCATAGCACCCCTCATTTTCTGCTCACTTGCGACCCAACAGAAAGAAGCCCTGTTCAGGCTAGCCAAGTGAGGCCAAGCTCATGCACCAGACGAACAAACCCCGTCCGCGAGAGGTGCGAGATGGTACGGAAGCAGGTCAGCACGCCGGTATCTGAACGGGAGGCCGCCCGCGTGCTTCAGGGGCTGCGAGGAGAGATGCAGGCGAACGGGCTGCCGGCAGACAAGCTCACCCACAGCTCCTGGACGGAGGAGTTCGGCGGCAACGGCGACATCCACATTGAGTTCCACATCAGCGGACTGTCGACGGACGAGGCCGGACGACTGTCCAACCTGCTCACCAAGGGCCGGCAGGCATAGGGCTCGCAGAATCATGAACGACAGCCCCTCTTCTGAGACTTCAGAGGCCACCGAGAGAGCGTTGGCTGAGGCAATCGAATGCCGTGCGTTCTACCGGCTCCTTCCGAACTGGGTGCCGCAGGACTACGCGCCCCTTACCCGGCCGCTCCTGGAGCAGGTTGAGGCCGGCCTGAGGAAGCTGCTGTGACCGATGAGCCGGCAAGGGAGCATCCCTACCTTCCCGAACCGGGTGACAGGGTTACCGATCCGGAGAGGGGACGTACTGGTCGGCTCCTCGGGTTGGTGGGCGGCGAGTACAAGATTCGGCCCTACGGGGATGGAGAACCCTGGTTCGCCAGGACCGTGAAACCGGCTACCGAGAACGAAATCGTGGCGGAGCAGCTCAGGGCCCATCAGCGGCAGAGGGGAGTATGACAATGGAAAGCGCGCGAGGGGTCAGCGATGTTCTCGGCTCCTCGAACTCTCTGCCTTCGGAGCTGACAATCATCCCGCCTGACGCCTACCTGCCCAAGGGCAATGCTGTACAACCGGCCCAGGCCACTCCGATTCCTGCATTCCGAACAGACCGCATTCTGTGCGGATCATGGGTGCAGCTCTCCATGGAGCACATGGAAGAGCTTCGGTCTGCCATCAAGGGCGAGCCGAGGTTCACCGGCCACCTGAACAGCGGCGCAAGCTGCGGTCGGCAGAGGAGTCATGACGGGTGGCACGAGGCTGGCATCAGGCCCCTGGCTGACACGTACGGCGGGGGCGAAGTCGGCATCCGATGGCGCCCGATCCCCGGCATGAACACTGCTGCCGAAGTCGTCCACCTCCGTCCCTTCAATCCTCCGACGGGATAACACCCTTAGACCCCAACCCCCTTTCGGACGGAACCGAAACGCCAACGCTCCCCCCGCGGCTTTGGGATCCCGATAGGGGGTTGGGTAAACCCCCGCTCCGGCCACTCAGCTTAGGAAGGGCCCAGTGGTCGGAGCGGGCCCCTCAGACTTCCACCCCTGCTTGTCGTTCTCCCATGGGACAGGGGTGGAGACAGACCTTCCGGCCTTGGTCGGGAGCCACGGAGCCAGAACCACTCTGGAGCGTCCGTGATGGCTTGCTCTGGCGCCTGAGCAGGTCAACGTAACGACCAGTCATGCACCACCCATCGAGAGAAGGGCAAGGACCATGATCGACGTTGAGAACCGCTGGGTCATCCTCCGGGGCGGAGAGAACGACGGCGGAGACGACTCGGACGGCGGAGGCGGCAACCCCACCACGGGCGACTCCGACGACGGCCGCCAGTACTAGGCGCCAAGGACTGCTGAACCGCTACCCTCTGGGGTGAGCGTGGACTGGGGCCGACTCCTGAACGCTGGGGGTCGGCCCCTCACTCAGAGAGGGCGGCAATGGACGTTGCAAATCACTGGCACGCGTATTCCTGGGTTGGACACGAACGGCCGGCAGACAACGTCAGGGTGGACCCGAATCAGCCCACACCGCCTTTGGAAATTGCGCATTGGCTGAGGAAGCCTGCTCGTCATGTCGTAGAGACATTCGAGAATACGCCCGACGGAATTGAAGTGGCGTTGAAGTGGATGCGCAATGGCGGCGAAGAACATGTTCATCTGTCAGAAGAGCCGTTCCCTCTTGACGAGCGCATGAAGTACGTTGAAGACGATCTGCGCCGTGGCGCTGACTCCGTGTGGGGCTACTACTCCACGAACAGCCGCTATGTTTCCCGGGCCCTCGTGGCCTGCCCTCGCGCCGGCGAGCGGTGCCCCTACGGTCGATAGAAGATCCCTGACGGGTAGTTCCCAGTAAAGCCCCACCTTCCGCGGGTGGGGCTTTTTGCGTGTTCCCTGTGTCTCTGAGGCGGGGTATAGAGCAACCCCGCCATAAGTAATGTACGTGTCCTCTGAGGCATCTCAGGACACCTCTGTGACGCACAGCACGAAAATTGTTGCTACCTCAGCCGGTGATGCAAGAACCCCACCCGATTTGAAGGGGTCTGGGGGAGCTCGGAGGGTCAGACCGGCACTCCTGGAGCGTCTCAGGGAGCTGCTGCCGGCCTCGCCGGCCCTCCCGCTTGTCCGCTTGTGAAAGTTGCAAAACCCGTACACGCAGGAAGGGAGGCGCCCCCTGCGGTCCCTGTGTAGCGTTTTCGTTATATTACCCCCGTATATATGTGCACACGGATGTTGCATCAAATGGCGAGGTAGCAACAACATTCGAGAGCGGGCGGAAATTGTTACTGCCTCAGGAATTGATGCAAGAACTCCGGCGCCTTCATGTGCCCGGATATGCCACGGCAGCACATTCCCTGAGTGCGATTCCAGACAGATGCATAAGCACTGCCTGAGGGGCCTTACCTCACTGCCCTACTGCCCTCACTCCTGAGCACACCTAGGCCATGCGAGATCACTGCACTTTCCGTGTGACGTGCGCCACTCATATATCTGGGCATTGACATACATACGGGATGGCTGAGGGTGCGTCAGAACTAGTTATGCAGGGTTGTTTCATATCCCTGTTTAGGTGTTGTGCCCCGATTTCAACTTGGTCAAGTACAGGTAAAGTCGATGCCCGAATTAGCCGATACTGCGGCTTGTAAAGGTCAAGCTCAAGTAAAGAAGTTGTGTTCCGGTCATGGGGTGGGATGCACCTATTTGCACACCCCTCCAAGTGGGTCACCTGGCCCCTGACCTGCGGTTATATGCAGTCGTATCTATTACATGCACAAGCTTTGCGTCTCATTGACGACAAGTTGTGTTCCGGTCATCCATCCCCCAGTCTGTGAATCGTTCAACCGGCCGCACCGCAGCAGAGCGGCCCCGGAGTACCGGCCCTAAGGGCAGGCGGAAACGGGGTTCACGCAAAGACGCTGAATAGGCGCCGAGGTCGGGTGAATGAAAGGCACCGGTGATGGTGCTCCGGACGTGAATACGGCGGGTGACATCACACAGCTTGTTCCTTGATAACTGGATAGCGGGTCTGAGGGTCGGTCTACTGATCGGCGATACCTAGAGCGCAAGTACCAACGTGCTCTCAAAGGGCTTGAGAGGCCCCGTGGCTTAACCGGCACACCGTAGGTGTGTGTCAGGCACTCACGGGACACCACAAGCGCTCTGAGGGCATCTGATGGGGTCTCGAAAGAGGGCTAGCGAAAGCGCTGTGAAGGGTGACGCAAAGAGGTAGGCAGACACGATGACCGGCAATTCCTCTCACCTTTGGTGAGCATCCATAGGGGCGGCCTGCCAAGCCGTGACCGATAACCGGAGATTGGTCATCCGGGATGAATAGACCTACACATCTGCCAATCGTGGCCTGTGGTGCTTTGTCGTAGCCGCTAGAGGGGCCTACGGAAACCCAGACAGCACAGTGAAAGCACTGTCACCACAGAAAGCGTGCGAAGGGTGCGCATGTACCACCTGCATTGCCTACGGCTCACACATTCAACATGGGGCGTCCAGCACACATGGCCAATGCCTAGAGCGGCGGCCGAGAGTGTGTCTCTAAGCCTCTGAGAGTGCGTGAGTCGGGGGGAGTGTCGGAAAGGGCACTTGGAAGGGCCCTGAGGGGCCGTACAGCGACTCACAGGAGGACTTATGGCAACCGCCATTGACGAATCATCGGCAACTCGGAAGCGGGCAACGGTGCCCGTTCCGCAGTTCAGTTTTGCCCGGGAATACCGAGACTTTGAGCGGTTCCGGGTGAGCATCACGGATGAGCTCGGCACCTATCAGGTAGAGGTGCGTGCATGGGGCAATGCCGTGAGCATCATTCGGGCCTATGTCGAGTGCATCGACAAGCGGCGCACTGCAACTAAGGCTCTCGCATCCATCTATCAGACCGGATATGCCAGCGTCCGTGACACGAATTTCCGTGTCGTGGCACTGGCCTAGAGAGGAGTCGAGATGACCTATGAGGTGTTCTACAGGTCGACATACACCCGCATAGATCAGTGGCACGCCGATGGGCGCTTCTGCCGCGTGATCCTGGTTCACCGTTCCGAGTACAGGAATTGGGACGCGTAACCCTTTCGTAGGGGTGTCGGGTCCATGGTCGAAGGTAGGTCGACCATGGACCCTCTCATCCATTGCGACAGACGCACTGGAGCAAGAGAGGACGAAAACATGGCATGGAAAGCATCCCCTCAGCGTGCCCTTTGGTACGGAGAGGTGATCTTTGAGGACCACGAGGGACAGACGGATTACCACTACGCCTACAGCGCGTCTCCCTTCGAGCCGGATCCGGAACTCATCCTGCCCAAGTCGATGTGGGGGCGAATCCTGGAAACGACCGTTCGCCCCACTCCGCGCAATGACCAGTACGAGGGCCCGGAAGGTGATGAGTGATGGCTGAGCGCTATTTCTACTACGAGCCTGCCGACTACTTCGCGTGTGAGGAACACATGGCGGAGTCGCTCGGAGCGATGTTCCCGGAAACGGCTGAGGACTGTAAGGGCTCCCTGTGGAACTACCACGGGTGGGACCTTGACGAGTTGGTGACCGCTCTTAAGGCCAGCGGGGAAATTCTCCCCGGTCACTTCACGCGTAAGGGTGTCCGCATGGGGCCCGTAGAGCGCATCTGCATGGCACTGCACTAAGGAGAAACGGAAATGTCGAATCGCGTTGGAATTCACTACAGCAGTTACGCGGCGGCAGAGGGCATCAGGTGTCAGCCGTTCTGTGAGGAACCGGTGACGCACTGGGCCTGTATGGAGCGGCAGGGAGAAAGGCACTTCGCTTGCCAGGCTCGTTGCGAGTCGCACAGGCAGGAAGGTGAATCGAATACGACTTACCGACCCCTGTAGGGGTCCTAGGCCGTAGTCGGCAGCACGGGGACACGGGTTGGGTAGGTCCGTGTCCCCTTCTGTCTACTGCGTTCGGCAGTGGCTTACTGAAAGGCAGAAAGATGGACATCTACGCAGGCGGCGCGGCAGCGGCGAACGACATTCGTGCGGGTTGGGCACTCGCCGGACTTTTCGCGTACGCCAAGGAAACGGGGCAGGACACGGAACCCGGTTGGCAGGAGGACCCGACGGCAATTGTCACGGAGGTTGCCGGGGACCTCATTGCCAGCGTATTCCACGTGGCCCGACGTCTGGACATCGATCCGGACTCTCTCGTGAGTTCTGCATACCTCCACTTCACCGAAGAAGTGGCAGAGGAAGCGCAGGAAGCGGCTATGGAGGAGCTCGAACCGTGTGCTCACGAAGCATCCGCAATGCCGACCGGTGCTTTGCACCGTGTGCGCTGGGCATTCTCTCGGGTCCGTCGGGTGTTCAGCCGTAGCGCATAACTCCCGCGCCGCAGTCGTCAGCACGGGTTCACGGGTCGGGTAGGTCCGTGAGCCCTTCTGTCTACTGCAACCGGCAGTAGGAAGGGGAGGGGAACACATGCGGTATCCGTTGGAGTTGAACGAATTCACCGCCCAGTACATCGCAACCGCTCTCGCGGACCTGAGCGATAGCGAGGAATGGACCAGGGCAGATCCGCCCATGATTGATGACCTGAGTGACGATGTCCGGCGACTCATCATGAACGACTGCCGCGCGTTTCAGTTCGCAGCCTCCGAGTACTTCAAGGGGCGCGAGGCTGACGCGGGACACGATTTCTGGCTTACCCGCAACGGGCACGGTGCCGGTTTCTGGGATGGGGATTGGCCCGAACCTGTGGCCTCCATTCTGACGGTAGCGGCCAAGGTGCGCGGAGAGTTCTGCCTGTACTACGGGGATGACGGACTGATTTACGGCCTGTGAGATGACGTGCTAGCGCGCCTGGTTGGGCACAGCTCGTGAGCCGTGCCTTTCCAAGCCTTGCTAGAGGGTCTAGCGGGTGAGTAAGGGAGTGCCGAACAGAATGAGTCAGAACGTAGAGTGCGCCAACTGCCGTATGGACCTGGGGATTCCTCAGGACGACTACAGCGGGAACGGGTACTGCGGGCACTGCGAGAACGAGCGCCACGTGTGCCCCGTTCCGGAGTCTGCCGCGTCAAAGGTTCTTCGGGACGCTATCCAGCGGATCAAGTTCCACGCGTTCGAGTGGCGTATGAAGGGGAGCGGCCCGGACTCGCTTGCCCTTCTCGGTGAGTTGGTCGAGTCCTTCGAGGAAGCGATTCCGCGGGAGGGTCAGCAGCCCTTCACGGTCGTCATGGACTGGGAATCTGACTTCTGGGAGTCGAGGGCGGACGACGTACGGGAGTACGGCCAGGACGACCCGGTGACCTTCCACGTGTGGGCCGCCAACGCGTCGGACGCGAGCGACGAAGCGGCCGCAAAGGCGGCCGAGATGTTCAAGGAAGCGGCTGAGTACCTCGGTCACATGGCAGTCCTTCACGGACACGCGCCGCTCGTAAGCGGATGCTGAGTGGTCCCGCCGCCCGGTCTGAGTGGAGGGCCGGGCGGGCCGAGCGAGACCAGGAGTTTCACAGGACTACTCAGGGGCTGACACAGCTTCGGTGCGGGTGCTGGACCGATGCCGGCCAGACCCGTCACGCCTACGTGAGGACTGTCTACACAGTCGAGTGTCTCGCCCGCGGGGGCGAGGCCGCTCACGTCCTGGACGTCACGGCTCACACGGAGCAAGGGGCCATGCGGGCGGCCTCGCGTCGCCTGCTGAGGTCCGGAATCGCCACGCGCTACGTGATGCGCGTACGGGGGCACGTTACGGCCCTAAAGGAGTGCTGTAACCCGCGTAAGCCCTGTCGGGCCTGTGACACGCGGGCGCCTTTCTGCTGCTACTGAACGGGTCTGGTGACGCATGGGCTGAAGGTAGGCGGCCCATGCGTTCGCCAAATCTGCTCACGGTGAGTGGAGATCGAAGGGAGCAAAGGTGAAGGACACTACCACGGGAAAGGTCATTCTGACCAAGGCCGTTCAGCGGGTGCGGTTCAACCTGGGCAAGTCGATTGCCCTGGTCGCAAAAGATGTGGCGCTGATGGATGACGGGACCGTACGAGTCACCTCTGTACGCACCCCGGAATACTCCCATCAGGGAGTTCGGGTAGTCACAATCAAGCTCGACAGGGCCGACTACCGGCAAGCGGTGCAGCGTATCCGCGAGTTCGAAGCCCTCTATATCACGGAAGAGCTGCCGCTGATGGTGCGGGAGGGTAAGCGCTGGGTGCCCAGTGAGCACACTAACTACGGCGCGTTCACCGTGGCTGTGCAGCTCGGAAACTTGGACCGTCCAACGTATTTCGTGGTGGACGCTCCCAGCCTTGACGATGCGTATGAAGTCCTTACCGGGCTGTCATTCTATCGGGAGCTCCTCACCGGCTGGGAGGTAGAAGCCTTCCCGTTTCTGCCGGAAGAGTCCTTCACCGGCATCCCTGATGAGCTGCCGCGCTTCGACATGCGGCGCGAGCAGTACGAGCAGGGCCGTGCCCGTTGGGTGGCGGTGACCGCGTGACTGAGAACTGGCGGGACTGGCACGGCGAGACGAAGGCCGGATGCCTTCGACAGGCGGAACGCGCGGAAGTGCACATGCGGGCCGCAGACGCGGCCGGCGACACCTTGACGGCAGAGGCATACGCGAACTTGGCGGACAGGTGGCGCGAGCGCCACAGGCGAATGCACTTCATTGACCGGCGGGAGCACCTGCACCCGCTTCGGACGCTCACCCACTACCTCTAAGGAGGCTGAATGAATCTCTGTCAGGCCCGTACGCGTAAGGGTCTCTGTCTCAAAGAGGCAACCGCGTTCGTCACGTACTTCATGGATGGCTCGGGAGGCAAATACGCCTGCGGCCCGCACATTGAGCGGGCAATGGTGGACGTGGCCACGGGAACGCACGTGGGAGAGATGAGCCTGAAGATCCGGCCGGTTGGTCGGCTCGCGGACCGCATCAGGCGGATATGGGACCTGAGGAATTAGAGACATGAGCACAGGAAAACACTACGCGGTTCTTCGCTGGACCGGTTCCGATGGAGTGACTTACGCAGAAGTCAAGGGTAGTTGGATCAGCCGAGAGAGGGCCGAGGAGGCCGCGCGAAAGTTCGCTCGTGACCTCGCACCCGATGTCAGCTATGAGGTCGAGTACCTCGGATCCAACGGAATTACTCGCTACTAGTCCCGCTCGCTAGCGGCCGGATATCAAGGGCAGGAAGGAGGTTGTACGCGTTCCGTACAGGCTCACCCCTGCCCCTGGTATCGAGCCTCTAGAACACGTCTAGGGCCCGATCAGGGGGTTCACATGAACACCGGAGAATTTAGGTACGGCAACGTAGACAACATGCAGACCTGCTGGAGTGAGGCCACACCGGGCGAGATCCACGCCACGTGGTCCGGATACAGGACTGCGTGCGGGCGGCTCGTCATCGAAGCGAAGCCCTGCCCTGATTCCACCGTGGATGAGATCACGTGTGCTGAGTGTGGAGCAACGGCCGTATTCGACCTGAACACGGCTCGCCGGCATGCACGCATCGTGACGGAAAAGTACGAGGCTACGGGCGCGCTGTCGTGGGGCGACGCGTTCAGGCTCCGCGAAACTGCCATAGAGGGCATCGCCCCGCAGGCATTCGCAGCACGCAGGCGAGGAGACTCCTGGAACGCCATTTCCACTGCGTTCCTCATGAGTACCGGGGCCGCGACAGACAACGACCCCACTTCTCGCTTCGTAGGAAAGGTGGGTCTAGCTGTCATCGACGCACTCAAGGAGTCCGAACACTTCCGCAAGTCTGATCGCTAGTTCTTGAGCTTGGGCCACAGGTATCGGGTAGGCGCCTGTGGCCTTTGTGCTGGGCCTAGAGAGGAGAGGAAGCATGGAATACACGCACATTGCCGTTGGCGTGATCGGTAAGCCTCTGGACCTGAGGGTCTCTGTGGAATGGCGAGCGGGTGAAAAGGGGGTCCGGGTCATCCTGAAGGACCGCGAAACGCTGGAAGAGTTTGGAACCTTCATCGGCCCGACCAACGAGGCGGTTCCTGGCGAGACCCTGCCGGACAAGAAGTTGGATGAGCTCGTATGGCGAACGCTCTTCCCGTATCGCTTGATGGGCCCCGGTTGGACCACGCACCCAATCAGCCTCGCGTCTCACTTCTCGCTTGAGTGGGGCTGGACTTGGACTGACGAGCGCTCCGCGCAGTAACTCGAAACAGAGGAAAGGGCATCCCCGTGAACGCTGCAATAGAGATGCTGATCACGAACACGTATGAGGATGGGACTGAGGTTGTTACGCGACCGACAGCGACGGTTCCGTTGCCGCTACCCGAAGAGGGTACGGAGGAGCGGGAAGAGTGGGAGTACGACCACATCCATCCGCACACCGGCACCGGAAAGACCCAGGGTGACGCTTGGTATGACGTGGAAATCATCGAGTCCAGCGCTGCCGAACTGCTGGGCCTGACATTCGAGTTCGGATACTGACCCGCCCTGGCCGTCCCGCTGTCCCAGTCGTGAGCATGGCCGACCGTACGCGATCCCGCGGCCGGCCGGCTGTGCCCGGTCACTGGGGCCGGACAGGAGAGGGAAGGTCATGGCTGAGAGCGACCGAATCACAATTGAGCAGACGGCCCACGGGCAGTTTCAGACAACGGCTCATCACTTCGATGGTCTCATGGCCCGATACCTGCCCGCATCGGTTGCAGACCTGCGGGCCGTGATTGCGGAAATGTCGCCTGAGATTGACTGGTCCGACGTTTCCACGGTGACGGAATGCCTGATGATTCTGGCCGAACTGCACGGCTACGCCACGAACTAGCCAGGCGAGTTCAGTTCTGCTGAACCAACGGTGCGGAGCTTTGTAACCCCGTATCGTCCTGAGATGAACTACCCAACCAAAGGAGTGCACGAAGTGCCGTACGTGGATAAGCCCGAGCTCGTAGAGATGATTCGGGTGAGCGAGTTCCTGAACGCCAATGAGGCTGTGCTCTCGGACGCGCTGAGGGAGCGTATTCAGGGCTTGGAGAAGACGGCCGCGGAGATGCGTCGGCAGTACGAGGCCGGCCAGGCAGACCCTGAGGTTCTGGCGGAGCAGAACCGCCCCGGATCCATTGTCACGAACGAGGGCTACCAGCAGCTCGCGGACAGCCAGGAGCAGCGGGCCGCGGAGATGCGCCGGGCACTGGAGGGGTTGCACGAAGTGCTGCGGTCGGACGAGTCGGAAGACGAGGAGTAGGCGTGCCTGGGAAGGCCGTAGGGATCGCGATTACCTACAAGTGCGCGGACTGCGGTGAGCAGTTCACGACGTGGCAGGACGCTCCCGCTAGGGCGGAGCAGATCACGTTGCAGTTGGAAGAAGAGCACGAGGACTGTCCGCAGGACTGATCTGAGCTGCTTTGGAGAGGCCGGCCGGGTACACCTGGCCGGCCTTTTCCATGGACGCTCAAAACAGGTGAGCGTATGACACAACTGGAGAGAGAGTGACCGCGGAGAAGACGCGTTTCGACGCAATGGCCTACGGGCCGCTCGGTAAGGCAGTGCGGGACGCGATGCCCCACACGGAGGCAGACCCCATCGGGGTCCTGGCCGCAGTGCTCGCGCTGTACTCGGCCGCACTGAACGGGAACGTCCGACAGCCCAACGGCCGCCCTGTGGTCGTCTGGACGGCCCTTGCAGGCCGCTCCAAGATCGGGCGCAAGGGGTACGCGCTGGGCACGGCTGAGGCGATCCTCTCTGACAGCGTCGGAGACTTCCTCAGTGTCCGCACTCGACAGGGCCTGTCGAGCGGGCCCGCGCTGGTAACGACCCTCTACGAGGCCGTAGAAAGCTCCCGAGCGACCGAGACCGGTCCCGACGGGCGGATCATGGTGGTTGATGAGGAGTGGTCGGCGACCCTCAAGCGCACGAACCGGTGCCCCACCTATTCAAGCGTCTTCCGGACTGCGTGGGACGGCAAGCGCGTGGTGAACACGACCAAGGGCAAGACGCCTGGCGAACGTGACGAGCAGGCTGTAGAGCGGCCGGCGCTGGGATTCCACGCTCACATCCAGCCTGGCGCCTGGGCCAAGTACATCAGCCAAGCTGAGGCGCTCGGCGGTTCGTACAACCGAATTCTTCCCGTGCTCACTGAGCGTTCCAAGCTCCTGCCCACGTCGGACGAAAACCCGCTCGACAGCATCAAGCCGTCCAGTGCGCTGCGTCTCGCCTACGAGTGGGCGTGCAAGCAGGAGCGGGCTATGACCCTGTCCCCCGCGGCTCGACGTCTGTACGACGAGCTTCGGGCGGAGTACGAGGACGAGATGGCAGAGATGCCCGAGTCCCTGTCTTGCTTCGTGGAGCGGTCCGACGAAAACGTCTTGCGGGTGGCCTGTGTCCTCACTGCCGCGTTCCGTAAGACCGTGATCACAAAGGAGGCCATTGAAGCGGCGAAGGCGTTCGTAGAGTTCAGCATCGACTCCGTGAAGCAGCTCGTTACCGAAGCTGCGTCATTCGCCGCCCGTCCCGTGATGGCCCTGGACGATCGGATTCGGAAGGTGCTGAGGGAGAAGGGACCTCTGTCCCGTACCCACCTCTACCGAGCACTCGGATCGGGTCGGTTCAGCGCTGACATGATCATGGCGGAAGTCGAGGCCATGCCGGACGTCGTGGCAGAGAAGCAGGTAGCAGAGGGGCGCTCTGGGCAGAAGCCGGTGATCTTCCGCCTGATCGAGCAGGAGGACCAGGAGCAGGAGATCAATGAGGATCTGACTGCCATCAAGACACCCGCTGCCGCGGCGCGGACTCGCTCCGCGAGGAAGGCCGCCACGAGCAAGGCGCCGGCCAAGCCGGCCACGGCTGCGAAGACACCCGCGGCTCGGAAGAGCGCGGCGAGGCCGCCGGCAAAGAAGACGGCAGCCAAGCGCACGGCGAAGAAGCCGACCACTAAGGAGCGCGAGCATGACAGCTGAGAGACGGGCGGAGGTGACCCCGGCGCTGATGCCGCTCAAGCGGCAAACCCGCCTCCGGTGCGTCCACGGACGGTACTGGAATCTGTGCCGGAAATGGGCCGATGGACAGTGGAAGGAGGGCTGATAGCATCCCCGCAACCGCACTGCTTCCGAGCAGATCCCCGCCCTGATACAGGGCTGTAGAACCCGTGTTTCCCAAGGTTTGGCCGACAGGTAGGCCGCCAAACCTCTTCACACATCCGAGCCCAACCCAAAGCGGTAGCCGGATGTCAGTGCCCTATGGCAGCATGCCAACCACCAGCGGATTTGGAAGCGGAGTTACTCGAATGGCGCAGAAGGTCATCACCCTCCTGACGGACGACATCGACGGCGGGGAGGCCGCCGAGACTGTCACGTTCTCCCTGGACGGGAAGACGTACGAGATCGACCTGAGCGAGAAGAACGCGGGCAAGCTGCGGAAGGCTCTGGACCCGTACGTGAACGCGGGCCGCAAGCAGCCGCGGGCGCAGGGTACGCAGCGCAAGCGCTCGGGGGCGCCGGCCGGCGCCGGCGACACGGCCGAGATTCGCGCGTGGGCCAAGGAGAACGGCTTCAACGTGAACGACCGTGGCCGCGTGCCGGCGGACGTTCGTGAGGCGTACGCCAACGCTCACTGAGCAGCTCGACAGAACGACAGCATGGCATAGGGGCCCCGCCAATTGGGGCCCCTATCTTTGAATTGGGGCTACGTGACCTTTCCGCAACAGGTACGTACGACACCGGTCAAGGCATGGGTGCAGGCTCGTCCCAAACTTCCCTTTCAGGTCTTGGACTCGCACCCAGACATTGAGGAAGCTCAGGTGCTTTTCGAGCGGTGCCGCGCAACGCTAGTGAAGGCTGGCAGTGTGGAGCGCTACGGACTTCACATGTTCAAGAGCCGCGGTGTATATCAAATAGCCCTCGTAGATCGTGGAGACTCCTCGAAGGAGGGGGGATTAGCGTGCAACACCAGCACACGGACGCGTGCCGTCCGACTCGTGAGGGCCGCATCAGAACGGATAGTGAGCTCGCCCATCGAAAGGCACCTTGTAATGAGTGCCCGTGGCGCAAAGACGCTCCAGTGGGGCGCTTCTCGCTGAAGCGCTTTGAGGAGATGCGGCAGACCAGTACGCAGCCTGACGCCCATGACCACGAGGCCATGATTCGTGCCGCTGCCGGAGAGCAAGAGCTCTTTGGGTGCCACAAGGGTGATCCAGCTACCGGTGAGGATCTGGCTTGCGCCGGATGGCTCGCGGTTGAAGGCCACCAGAACCTTGCCGTCCGCCTGGACGTTGCCTTGGGCCGTCTACCCGCTGCCGTTCTGCAAGCAGATGAGAGATGGCCTGAGCTATACGAGTCCTATGACGCCATGGTCGAGGCACAGAAGCCTACCGAGACCAACTGAGTACCCCAGACAACCGAACACCACCGAAGGCCCCGTCAGTCCGGCGGGGCCTTCGTCGTACCCAAGGAGAGACAGACATGGCCCGCATGGTTCAGACGATCTGGATCGATGACCTGGACGGCACCGAGACCACCAAGTCCTACGAGGTGGATACCGTCCGCTTCGGCCTGGACGGAGACGACTACGAGATAGACCTGACCCGCACCAACGAACGAGCGCTTCGTGAGCTCCTGGCGCCGTTCCTCGAAGCCGCTCGGAGCACGGTCATGGCCAAGGCCGGCAGCAGCCGGCGCCGCATGAAGCGCAGCGGAGATCCGGAGGCGGACGCGCGACAGCACTACACGCCCATCGAGGTACCGGAGTACCGCAAGAAGACGTGGCACAAGCGGACGGCTGGTCGAGGGGCCAACCTCTCGCAGCTCGTCCACGAGTGGACGCTGACTGAGCGGATTGCAGCACTGACAGACCACAACATCAAGCTTCTCGGTCAGTACATGGGGGTCCTGCCGACCAGCAGCGGCAGGCCGCCGAAGCTGAGCAGCACGGAAAGCCGATTCCGGAACCTGGAGATCATTGACTTCGACGGGAACGTGACGCCCTTCGGGCGGTACGCATACACAGTTCGTACCGCGTAGGCCGCCAACGCTCGCTAGCCTGAGGACAGTTGCCGAACGGATGGAGTGCAGTGAGCGCCAAGGTGGAGCCCCGACCGGAGACGACTCGGGGAGTGTTACTGAAGGACGCGGCACGGCCCGAGATGCAGGCACTCTTGAAAGTTCTTGAGGGTGCAGGGCTGGACCTGGCAGTCATGGGCGACGGTTCACAGGCTGTGTCCGCTGGCTACCTGGTGCGACCAGTCGGGGGCACCACGGTAGGCGCGTTCGTTGACTGGCTGAACCAGGGAAGCCAACTCGGCCAGCGCTCCAATGAGGAGCAAGAGCGTATGCGTGTCGCTGCGCTCGTTCTACGGCGCGGAAAGTGGCAGTTGCTTCCAGGCACGTGGCACGGCTTGCACGTTGGTCCGCCTGGTGGGTCGTGGTGGCCGGTCCCTGACGAGGATCGCGCACGCCTGTCCCTGGCGGAAGCGCAGGAGTTCGTGACACAGACGTACCCGGGCTGTAGTGACCTCCAGGCCGAACAGGATGATGAAGGGCACGTCATCGGCTTCACCTTCGTCGTGCCGGTGAACAACCGAAGTGAGTTCGGCTGGATCGTTGCGAAGACTCGGCACAGCGGATACACCGAGACCCACCGTGAGACAGCTCGGCGGGCCCTCCGGGCCGTCAACCGTATGCCCCTCTGAGCGAACGACAAAAAGCCCCCTCCCCAACCTGAGTCGGGGAGGGGGCTTTTTGCATTTCTCTCTCAACCCGAGACAGACCCCTCTGTCTCAGATCAGGGGGCTACTCGGCTCGCCGGCCGCGTAGCTCGTCCTCCCATGGGGAGGGGGCGTACAGGGCCTTCAGGGTCTTAGTGTCCTCGTGCCGCTGCACGGCCTCACCGAGGCCCAGGCCGAGGACGGCCGCGGCTACCGCTAGCCACGCCTCATCAGGGAGGCCAGGCCAATAGAGCTTGGCCAGGGAGGCCACAGCGCCGAGTACGGCGTAGATCCGCACAGCGTGCTTGGAAAGGAAGTCAGTCATGGGAGATCACATCCGTTGGTAGTGAGTGGGTAGATCAGGAGAAGAGCCGGCGCCACGTCTCCGGCCCCGGGTAGCCGTCCGCACCGCTGCCGGACCAGCCCTGTGCAACCTGGAAGGCGCGTACGGCCTGGCGGTCACTGTTGGTCCAGGTTGGGCCAGCACCCACGGAGTAGAAGCGGCCGTAACCGCGCTTGATGAGCTGCTGCCCGAGCTGCGTGACGTAGCTGTTTCGGGCCCCTGGGCGGAAGTAGCCGGCACCCGGGAACGGGGGCACCGCCGGCTTCGGCTCCGGCTTTGGCTCGGGCTTCGGCTTGGTTGGGGTGGTCGGCTTGCCGGCGGAAATGGTGGCCTTGATGTCCGCGCGTACCGCGTCCATATCCATCATGGTTCCGGCCTTGATGCCGGGATCCCACTTACCGGGACTGCCCCATTCGCCGTGTCCGATCACAGACCCCTCGGTCCAGTCGTGGAAGTCGCAGATAGCCGCGGCAAGCAGGCGAAGAGTCGCGTACTGCGCGCCACTCATCTTGTGCGTGCCGGAGTACCAAATCTCAACGCCGTAAAAGTGCCGGTTGCCGTCTACGGTGGATTCGTTGTCCGTGGGGATATCGGTTTCGGCCTTTACGGCTTCGAGAACGTCAGGATCACCGGAGCCGGCGTGATTCGCGCGGCCCCAGCCAATCAGATGTACCGTGCCATCCTGAGCTAGGCCGAACTGAGATAGCGGGCCTGGAAGATCCGAGAAGCCGGCATACAGCATCTCGCGCTGATCCTTAGCGTCAGAACCCGTGTGGTGCACCATGAAACCGTGCACCGGACCCCAAGGGCCCTTGTGGTTTCGGTTGTGCGTCGCCCAGTCCTTGTACTCCTGGAAAGGGACGCCAAACTTGGTCAGCTGAGCCTTGATCTGCTCAGCAGTCATCGGAGTTGCCATTAGTCCTCCACGGGGTCAGTTGCCAGCCGTACAACGGCAAGGCGGTTGGGGTCGAGAGAGGTAAGAAGCTTGATCAGCCGCTTATTCTCGGCCTCAATCCGAGAAAGGCGTTCCTTGATCTCGGAGAGAGACCCTTCAAGTCGGTCCGCACGCGCGCGTTGGGCCTCAGCCTCTTCACGCCATACGCGCGCCGAACTTGTTCGAGCGGCTGCCAGGACCACGACGACGGCCGCCACGACTGAGGCGACGGTTCCGCCGAGGGTCAGAATCTGAGTTGGGTTCATGGGCGCCCCTGAAAGGCTCTGGGCAACACAAAGCCGGCCCCTGGTAGTTGGGGGCCGGCTGCGTTGCGGTATCGGTCTAGGAGCCCTACAGGGCGTTCACGGTGAGCTTTCGCCACCGCGGGCGGTTGGCCAGGTTGCTAATGGATCCGCCAGTGAGGTGGATGTACCCGCCTCGGTAAGTCGTGTTTGTACTCGTCACCGTGACATTGGGTGTTACGTCGGTCCTCGTAATCTTCACGTTCGCAGGAGTCACGTCGACCTGAAAGGACATCCACGTATTCGCGACAGGCGCGGCCGTAGCTGCCGTGGCTAGCTGAGTACCACTCGTCACGCCAGCTGTGTGACTGAATATCTGCATGTCCCCGTTTCCACGGAATGCCATGTGATAACCGCCCGCAGAATTCGCGGCTCCGAACTGGTACGAGCTGTCATCGGCCTTGCCGAAGGCGATACCCGCGTGTTCATTCGTCGGTACCGTACCGTCGAACTTCATCTCAAAGGTCACGCGGTACCCGTTGGTCGGGAACTCCGGGATGGAGCACGAGCCAATTAGAACGGCGTCGTTGAGGACATCCATGTATGCCACTCCGGTGCCGTCGTACTTCAGGTCACGAACACCGGAGTAGTACGTGCGGCCCATGTCGCCGGGAGCCTTAACCTGCGTCGCCCAATTGTCCTTCTTCAGGATCTGCTTGGTGGAAGACACCCACTTGTACTGAGCGCACATCATGCCCCAGACACCTAGGCCGACGAGAGTATCTCGCTGGCTTCGGCGGTGTACCTCCCAGCAAATGACCTTCTTCCCATCTGGGCGAGCTACGATCTCCTGTATTCGAGCAGGAGCCATCGTGTGAGGGACGCCCCAAATATCGATGTTCGCGCCGTAGGTCGCTAGATCGGCATCCGACGTAGCATCGTCCACGTACCCCCAGCAGGTGAAGCCTCTGGATCGCATTGTTGCGAACGTCGGGGATTTGTAATACGCCTTCCAAATCACTGACTGTGCAGCGTTCGGGTAATAGGTCTGCAAGATGTTCTGTACGATCGGGGCGGCCTCGTTGCTCTTGGCCTCCAGGAAAATGACCACCTTGCCTAGAAAGCGGTCGAGCACATCACGCAGATTAGGGAGAGGCTGAGGAGCCCAGCCATTTCCAAGGATCTGCTTAGGCTGGACAGTTACCCCGTTGATGAGCGACGGGTAAACCCAGTCGATAACGGGCCCTGTCGCATTGGTCGTACGGTCAAGGGTCTGGTCATGAACACAGACCGGGATGCCCTCGGCCGTTGTATTCACGGATACCTCGATAGCTCGCACGCCAGAGGTAAGCGAAGCGTCATACGCGGTCATCGTGTGTTCTGGGTACTCCATACCCGAACCGCGGTGAGCGATGTAGGCCGGCGCCGGCATCGCAAGGAAGGCCGCCACGCTCGCCGTTGGAGGGCCGGCGCTGGGAATGTACTGGGGCGGGACCAGGCCGTCAGTGCCAAGAGGTACAAGGCCACCCGGAGCGCCAATCCGGCTTTCGAGCTCGGCAAGTGTGGCCGCCTGAGTACCGTGCGGGTCCGCGGCTTCCAGGTGACTGACCAGTCGATCACCCACGTTCGACGGAAGGATCATCGTCTTGACGCCCGAACCGAAATCGACATAGAGGCGCTCAGGCGAGCTCTCAGGCCCGTAGAACGGCGGCAGCATGCCGTAGGTGTCAGCAGTAATGAACGTAATCGGGGCGCCTTCAGTATCAAGAAGATCGGTCACCTGAACGGCACCCTCTGAGGGACCATCCCAAATGGTTCCCGTGATTCCGGGTACCCGAACGCCGGAGGAATCCTCTGCAACGTCCGCAGCGGTACCGCCAAAAAGATTTCGTGCCATTCAGGTACCTCCTAGTAGCTGAAGTTTGCCGCCTCGTAAGTGCCAGTGACGGTCATGTACGCACGCCCCGGGATAACCCCGACACCATCCATGCCCTCTTCCGGAGTCCATTTCGACTGCATGTAGAGCCACATCACGTTACTGTTGGCTCCGCGGTTGACCTTCGCGGTAAGGCTGACAAAGTTCGGCATGTCGCCGCGCTTGCCCTCGTTATTGTCCATGTGCCCGGTAAACACCTGGCCGAACTTGCCGCTAGCGGCCACGGGTAGCGTCAGGCCGCACGTCCAAAAGCCACTCTTGAGCTTCATATCGGTCCACTCAAGGTTGTGCCAATAGAGGGTGAACCACACGACATTTGGCGCGATGTACCGCCAGTGCCCCTCACGCCAGACAGAAGCCGGCGTGTTCATGTTCACGATCGCAGGAGACCATGTGCGAGCCTTTCCGAGATGCCGGGTTAGAACGTATCCATCTCGGCCGTTGAAAGCTTCATACTGACTGTCGCCGCCATTGGCGTCCAGGTCCAGCCCAATGCCGTTCGGCCCCAGGGCCTGAATGGACTCCCGAGCATTCCAGGGAAAAGCAACCTGGTCAGGCATGTTGTACGGGGCTCGCGACCCTACGACTATGGACGCATCCTGAGCAGCTACGTCCACCTCGTGAAGCACCATTTCCCAGATGCCACCCACCACCCGGCGGGCTGCCGGCGCCACTGGAGAGGCCGCGGCCGTCCCCTTCACGACAGCCAGATTGACGGCCGACTTGGCCATGTCGAGCTGAAGAACGATGATGTCCTTCCGCGGCTTCGTTCCCGAGTTGGAGGCAATCGTTACCGTCTGCATTGCGGTGAGCTGATAGAAAAATCCACCCACCCACGCCTTTCCAGGCTTGATCTCCACCTGTCGACCCGCAACCACCTTTGCGGAAAAGGGTAGGTCTCCAGCTACCGCGGAAGTGGGCAGGTTGTAGTCAACGCGGTCCGGCCCCCACATGTGGCTCATGTTCTGCCACTGAGTCTGGGAGACAATGGCCTTCCCGCCATCCGGGTTGTCCGCGTTAAACGGATAGCTGATCTCTGCCATTGCGTCACATCCTCGCTTCGAGTCGACGTAGTTTCTTCTGCATGTCGTAAACGGTCCGGTAGAGGTTCAGCGGATCCCCGGAGCCCTGTTGGCCAATCTTCGGATTCACGTCCTGAGCGTTACCGCCATCGTCAACGGAAATGACAACCTCGCGAACAAGGTCCGTGTATTCCGTGCCATCGACAACCACGGTCACGAGATCCCCAACGAAGTAGTCCCGACCGAACTGGCAGTCGGCCGTATCGATTGGGTAGACCTGGAAATTGCCGCTCTTCTCGCCATCACGTAGGGCTGCGTCTGCGGCATCGGAAACCACCTTGAGGTAGTACGCAACTGCTGTGGGCTTCGCGGCCGTCAGGGCGGCCTTGAGGTTGTTTGTGGCAGTGGTTACCGTTGCTGCCGCGGCAGTTCGCTCTGCGTCGGTATCAGCGTCTGCGTACGCCTGCTGAGCTGCCGCTAGCTCGGTCTTGCGGGTAGTTACGAGACTGGTCCAGTCAGAGCCGTCCGGCTTCTGACCGATGTCCTCGATCCCGTCGCCTCCGGTTGTGGTGACCAGGACAGGACTTCCATCCGGGCCTGTCTTCAGGGGGACATCCCGGCGGTCCACGAAGCCCTCAATTGAGCGGCCCCATTCAGCTTCTGTGGCTGTGTCGATCTTCTGCGAGATGTACCGCTCTTTGCCCTGACCCTGGCAAGCCACAATAACGCGGGTCACCTTGGGGGCGTTGAGGGTGTAGATGTACTCCCGCAAGTTTCCCAAGTCCGTGGAAAAGCGTATGGACTTGGAGCGGTCGCGAGGCTTGTAAAGCTTCAGGTCTACACGCTGATAAGTCGGGTTGTAGATGAAGCGGTAGCCGATGCTCTTCGGCTTACACCACTCCTCAAGCTTGGTGCCGATCACGTCGTACCGGAGAGTGTCTGAGACCTCTTGCCCGATCTCAGGATCAGGGTTCGAGCCGGTGTTTACATGCGGCATCCTGCGGTCAGTGAGAGCAGAGGAGCCAAGGGCATGTTCCAGCTCCCACCACATTGCCAAACTGGCCGCGCCGGCCGCACCGCGGGTATTCCAGCCCTGCCACTGCTGAGGGACTGGAATGGTGGGACTCGGGAAGGCCAGCCGTGAATAAGCAAGCTGGTTGTGGCACTTGCCGCCGATGTAGAGCGAGCCCGGCCCTGTGTGTTGAACCTTGGTCCAGTATTTCTGATAGACGTCAACCTGTCCGCTGAGTACGGGATCGGCTACGCCGTCTTGCCAGATGACGACACCCCCGCCCTTTTCAATCATGTCGGACTGAGGTGTGCCGTCCTTGATGAGGATCTGCCAGGAGCCTTCCTGACTGAAACGTACTGTGAAGTCGAGTGAGATCCACTGGTCTATCTCACCAACCCGCTTCATGTTCTTGTCGAAGACTTCTACGCGGTAGCCCATAAGCCTCCTTAGACGAACGATGCATAACGGGGTTGGAAGGAAAGGGTGACCGCGGCGGCAGCCGTGCCGGCAACAACAGAGATTGCGGCAATGGTGTCTCCGGGATCAACAGGCCAGAACTGGGGAGCGAGGTCGAGCTTCGACCAGTAGTTGACTCCCGTGTTGTCCTTGACCGTCTTCTTTCCCGGACGGGTGTCAATGGTCAGCGTGCGGCCGGCGGGAACGAGGTCAAACCCGTCTTCCGGAGGTGAAGCCTTGATGAGGTCACCGTTCGGCCCCTGAAGCGAGAAGGACTTGATTGGACCAGTCAGCCGCCATATTGGCCAGGCTTCAACGTCCCCAGGGTTAGAGATGAGGTACTCCTCATCAGGCACCCCCATGACGCCGGAGGCCACCTTCACGGGAATGAAGCTTCGGGAAGTGTGCAGGAAGGTGTCTTCAGCGCCAAAACTCCACTTGGTTGACTGGGATCGCTCAGGGTAAAACCACGGATCCATAGCCGTAAAGGTCAGTCCGTACTTTGCCCAGCGGAAGCCGGCTCCATCAACGGACTCAGACCCCTCCATGCCACCCTTGTAATAGGCATCGATATAGCGGATACGGCTCTTGCTCTCCGTGAACTGGATTCGACAGAAGCCGCGGCGCGGGTTGAGGGCCTGAAACAGCATGCGCTTGAGACCGTTAATGGTTTGGCGGTCAATTCCGTGTAGGTAGACCGGCAACATGATTTCGCGGGCCTGAGCCCGAGCTCCTCTGTAGATAGACCCGTCCAGGTTTGGGGAGTCATCTGAGAAGAGCGAATAGGGGGGCATATCAAGGCCGGTGGCCCCCGGTTGAAGAATTACGCCTGGCCAGCGGGGGCCGTCCAGCTCGGTCAGGGGGATCGGCTCCCCCTGACCGTTCTGTCCAAAAAGTGTCACGCGGGTGTGTTCCCAGATTACCGGGGTAGGTGGCACTGGCCACCGAATAGGCGGTACCGGTGCCGTTGGTATAACGGGAATCGGCATATGGCCCCCTTAGAAAGTGGTGTAAAGCGCCTCCGCTGTCTGAAGGGCCCGCATGACTGCATGAGGCGTCGGTTCGTTTCTGGCCTCGTGCACGTGGATCTCGTACCTCTTCCCTAGGAGTGCCTCAGTTTCGGCGTTGTTGTAGACCCGCTCACCTCCACCAAAGTGGACGAGTTCGCGGCCCTTCTCCCCCACCATGGCGAATCCTGGAGAGGCGGACATGGTGCCCGTGGCATAGCCCGTGGTTCCGGCAAGCACTCGCATCCAGTTCGAACCGTACCGATGCAGGGCGTAGTTGAGCCCCGCATAGATGTTGGCTAGCGGATTGACGGACGTGCCGTACATGAATGGCCCGGTGTTCCTAAACGGTCCAGCGTAGGCGGCGTAGGTTGGTCCAATTACCTGAGCGAGGCCAACCGAGGGAGTGCGATTCTGCCAGTTGATATCCCACTTGTTAACCGCGTACGGATCTCCACCGCTCTCCATGTTGATTCGGTACAGAACCGTCTGAAGAGCCGTGCTAGGGATTCCGAGCAGGGACATGGCCTGAAGAGCGACAGTGGCCCACTGGCCAGCCCCGCCGGCTCCCGCCTTGGGAGCAAGTCCCGCAGCGAAATCCGGCATAGGCGCCTGAACCTTGGAGCCGTTCTTGAAGTCGAACAACCCCTTCGTGTTTGGCATAGACTCCTGTGCGTTGCTCATGAACTCGCCGTAGACGCGCGAGGCGTATGCCATAGGCGCATCCTTGATCTCCTTGACGGTCTCAACCATGCCAATCAGGTTGTTGTAGCTTCCCGAGAGGATGTCTCCGATATCGCCAAAGGCCCCGGTGAAGGTGTCGATGGGATTCGTTACCAGATCCCAAATGGCACCTAGGGAATCGCCCACGCCCGAATACAGGTTGTCCCACACCTTGCCGAGGGTCTCCATGCTGAACAGGTGAGACATGTAGCGCTTACCGCGCTGGACGATGTTTCCATCGCCCTTCCACACGTCATTCCAGAAGTAGTCAGCCTGTACGGGGCCGAGAGCACCACCAAGAACACCGGCTGCCTGTCCGACGAGTGTTGGCACCTTCCGAAGAAGGCTGAAAACGTCGTCGGTCATCCAGTCGTACATTCCTCGGAATTTCTCGGCCGCGGCTCCACCGCCGAAGCGGGCGGCCCCGTCACCGGTTCGCAGAATGCCGCCCTGAACGTGGCCGCCAAGCCGGTCTGAAGTTCCGTCCAGCTTCATCGTCTTCAATCCGGCAGTACCGATTGGGGCGATGTTCTGGAGGCTGATCAGTTCCTTGATGGCGTCAAGGTCGAGCTTGCCGCCACCACCGCTTGTACCGCGAGCGTGCCGGGAAAGCTGACCGCGGATGGCCATTGCGTTCCACGTGTTGATGGTCTCCTCGCCAAGGTGATTGGTCACCTCTGGTCGAAGTACCGCCTCACCAGGGCTGAGGATTGCAGGGATATTGTCGACCCACGGGGAGTACCCCGGCATGACGCCGGCAAAGCTGACGTCGGACTGGCGCATCACGCCACCACGAGCCCGCTTCTTTCCGCTGCTGCTTCCTCCGCCACCACCAGGAGACTTCTTGCCGATCCGGTCAAGAGCCCCGTCCAGTCCGTCACCCTCGTCTCTCGCATTCTTCAGAGCGCGAGCGAGATCATCCACGTGCCCCTTGACGTCCTTGAGAGAGCGCTGATTAAGGAGACCGATACGGCCGGCGACGGAGCCGGCGCCGGTTCCCTGGCCTACCTTTTCGTAGACGTCGTTAGCGGCATTCAGGAGGTTCCTGAACTCCTGGATAACGTCGGTTAGTCGACGCTTGTTCAGGTTGGCGGTACGGCCGGAGGCAGACGAGGACATAGCCCCGTCTCCGATCTGGTCCGCGGCCTGTCGGGCAGCCTGAGTCAGCTCGTCAACCGACTGACGGACGTTCGTAACTCGCTTGCCGTCGAGGTTGCCGACCCTGGTATTGACCGAGGTGACTTCCTTGCCGGCAGCTTCAGCGGCAGAGCGGAGATTGTTGGCCTCGCCCGTAACCGCGTTGAGGTTCACCGCGTCCAGAGCTCGAACCTTGTCGGCCGCCTGGCCAAGCTCGGTCACAGCCTTGCGGGCGGCCTGCTCCACCTGGTCCAGCTCCTGACGGAGTTGACCGACCGAAGTCCGATTGAGCTGCTGTGCCTGCTGCTGAACGTTGTTCACGGCCTGGCCGGCCTGGTTGGCCGTCCCCTGTACGGAGTTAGCCCCGTTGCCGCCCATGGCGTCAGCGATCTGCCGGAGGGTCTGAGAGTTCAGCTCGCGCAGTTCCGTGCGTAGACGCGTGGTCTCGTCACGAGCCTCGCGGGCCTGGCGCTCAAGCTCGGCCAGTTCCTGACGCTGGGAGGCGTCTGGGCCAGACCTGCCGAGTGCACTGTCTAGGACCCGACGACCAACAGAGCGGGTGTCTCCGCCGTTGCGGTCCGCACGCCGGCGCTCATACGCCTCACGGCCAGCTCGGCGCTGGGCAGCCTCGGAGCCTCCGAAACGACGAACCTCCGCCTCGGCCTGGCGCCGGGCTTGCCTCTGGGAACGAAGATTTCCAACGCCTTCGGCACCACGGGCTACCCCGCGTGCGAGTGTCCCCAGTGGAGCGAGGGCCCGGCCGAAGAGACCGGTGACCTTGCCGAGAACCTTGGAGAGCAGTCCTACCGCGAGGATGAGTGGGCCCCACTGAATGAGGAACTCGGCTACCTTGACTACGACTTCCTTAATAGCCGGGTGCTTGTCTATGTACTCAGCAATGCCCTTGAGCGTGGACGCGAAGGTCTCTATGCCCTCGAAGAAGAGATCGAGTGCAGCGGGGATCTTGTCTCCGTACTGCTTGGCAAAGTCTTCGGCCTCGTTGAGTAGACCGCCCTCGTACGTGGTGACTTCCTGACCCCAGTGGTCTTTGCGGGTGACCTTCTTACCCATAAGACGCTGACCGAGAGCCGTGTACTCGATCTCACCAGTCTCGGAATTCTCCTTGGCGAAGAGATTGCCTAGCGCAAGCTGGGCACCTTCCCGCATCTGCTGAAGACGGCCGGTGATGGTGGCAGAGGTGACCTTGGAGGCAAAACCCTTGGTTCCGTTCTTCGCCCACGCGTCAAGGAGCGTGTCAATCATGGCCGGCCCCTGAAGGCCGCCGGTCTCCTTGGCATTAGCCATCAGCTCAAGAATCTGAGCCGCGGCCGTGTGCTTCGTCTTCTTGCCGTCCTTGCCAGTGACTACCTTGTCTTGGTAGCCCATGAGCTGTGCTAGCTCCTGGACCGGAATACCGGCCGCAGCAGTAAACTGCTTCAGGTTTCGGGTCGGCACGCGCTCTAGGTCAAGGATCATGTCAATGGCGTACATGGCGCGGGCAACCATCTGAGGATCGAGGTTACCGGCCTTGGCCGCATTGTCACCGATCATCATGACGATATCGGCAGCCTTGAGAGACGCCTTTCTACCGGCCGCCTGGCGTACGTTCGGATCCTTGGACTGAGAGCCTTCCTCGTGTGAGAAGAGGGAGCGGATGTATCGAGTCATATACATCTGCATGTCTTCGATGGAGAAAGGCGTGTCGACACCGTACTGACGGATCTTCTTCAGAGCCTCAGCCGAGTCCTTAGAGGAAACGTTGGAGCCCATAAGGCCGAGCTGTCCGAGGATCAGAGAGTCAGCACTCTTAACACCGATGGTGGTCAGCAGTCCGCCGGCCATAGCAAGTGGTGCCAGGAACTTGGTAGCGAGGATGTTGCCGGTTTCCGTGATGGAGGTGCCGACATTCTCAAAGTTCGTACCGAGCTTCCTGAGCCCACCCTCAGCACGGCTGAAAAAATTCTGCGTGCTGGTCGTGGTTGCAGTCATCTGCCGCTGAAGGTCCCGCATTCGGTCCCGCGTCTGCGTCATGATGCTCTGCTGCGAGGCTATGCCGGCGTGCAGCTGCTCGCGCTGGGCCTGAGCCTCGGACCGGATGAGTGCGATGCGCTCGCGAGTGGCCTCGCGCTGGGCCTGGACCTGAAGGCGCTGCTGGCGGTCGGCCTCGCGGGTCATCTCCCGCTGTGTGCGCTCATGGTCGCGCTGCTGCTGGCGGGCCAGACGCTCAGCTTCTCGTACACGGAAGCGCTCCGCCTCAATGCGGTCGAGTGCGGCCCGCTCCTCCTGGCGCACGGTCTCCCGTAGAGCCTGCCTCGTGGTCTGAGACGCACCCTCGGTAAGCCGCTCGTAGGACGCATAGAACTGGCGGAGCTCACGCAGCCTCTTCGCGGCCTCCTGGCCGTACTGCTGCGTGACGTGCCGCTCCAGCTCCTGAAGGGTCTGAGCGGTGTCCCTGGCTTCAGACTCAACGGCCTGCTTAGCCTTCTTAGCCTGCTTGGCCGCCTCACGAGGAAGGCCGGCGAGGCCCTGCGTCACCGCACGGTTGATGTCCTGTGCCGCGGAAACGCCGAGCTTCTGCATCTCCGCCTGAACCTTGGTGCGGAGCTCCTTCATGTCCTCGGAGGTGACCTTAGGCACGATCTCGATATAGCCCGTGCCAACCTTAATTGCCCCGCGTTCAGACGCCATGAGACCCCCTAAAGGCTGCTGATCTGCCCCAGGAAGTTCGACAGCTCCTGTGCGGAACTGAACTGCTCTACGGGCTGTTCTTCTGGCTCGGGCTGTCCCGGCCGTGGAATCGGAAGAGGTTCGTCAAGGTCATCAGAGTCTTGAGCGTTGGCCTTGAAGAAGAGGTAGTTACTTACCTCAAGAGCGTCAGAGATTCGGGCGAGGAGATACTCAGACTCGCCCCAACGGGTCCGCTCGTCCATCGCCTCAAGGAGCGTGGATCGGCCCGGCTTTTTCATGAGTGAGTTGATCAGAACACCAACTCGACGGATCGATAGCCGTCCGCGCCACAGGTCCAAGAGATCCACGCCGAAGAACTCCAAGAGGTCAGCCTCTAGTTCATCGTGGAAGTCCTGGATGACGCGGACGACTGAGATCAGTTTCCCGTGTCGGTGTCCCGGCCCTGCGCCTTAGAGAGCTTCTCAGCGAAGACGCCAAAGTCCCGGATAGTCGGGCGAGTTGCCTTGTAGGCCGCCCACTGGGCCTCACCAACGATCAGTCGGCAAGCCTCAAACTCGTCGTCGGTCTCCAGGACCTCAAGCGGGAAGTCCAGCGGGTGAGGAACTTCGAAGGTGATACCCGCGTGCTCGAAGGTAACCGGGCCCTCTTCGAGAGCCTCCGCCTTAGCCGCGGTGGTCTTGCGAGTGGTCTTGGGAGCAGTCATAGGGGTCTCCTGCAATGGGGTTGGGTGAGAGAGACTGCCGGGGACTTAGCCCGCCCCGGCTCGGGTAACTACTTACGGAGTGACGGCCTCAACGATGTCGTCATTCGTCAGCACGTAACCAAGCTGGCCGTTGAAGTCCAGGGCCTCAAGCGTAAGTTCGTACTTTCCGTTCTCGGTGCGGTTAAGCTGGATCGCACCGCGGTCAGAAATCATGGCTCGGGGGATGACGCAGCGGTATCGAATGTCACCGTGCTGCCAGTCCACGACAATGCTGATTTCCTTGAAGTCTGGGGTGCTGGACAGGTTCAGCCGGTAGTCACCAGTCGGAGTCTGTCCCGCCATAACCGGCTCCCAGGAACTTCCCCAGAAAAGCTCGGTCGTGAGCTCGTTGGTCTCCTGAAGCGTGGCCTTGAGGCTGAACGAAGCCTTAGTCACGTTGTAAAGAACCGGTACTGCTGACTGCCAGGCTTCAACCGGCTGGGTCTCCACGGCAGGGGTTAGCGTGATACCGGCAGGGTCCACATAACCAAGGGACTTGTAGCCAGTTGGAGCGGTTGCACCATCACCGACAGCAGTAGGCGGGGTAGTACCACCTCCACCTTCGACCGGTGCCGGAGCAATGTAGAGGGCACCATTGGGCGCGAACCTGATCTTGCGAGCGTCATTGGCCATACGCGGCCTCCTGAGGGCATGAAAAAAGCCCCCAAGAGGGGGCGTGACGGTTAGGGTTGGGGGGTGCGAAACGTATACGCCCTACACGGAGGAGCAGCTTCAGCAAGCCTGTTTCTCGACCCAACCGGTAATCGCCCGGCCATCCTGTCTGAGGTGGCCGTGCGGCAAGAGGATCAGGGAAAGGGCTGGGGAAGCGAGATCCTAAGGCTGGTCTGTACTGAGGCTGATGCAGCAGGCGTCACGCTGATGCTGTCTGTGGACCCAGGGCCTTACGGGCTTTCCTACGGAGACCTAAGAGACTGGTATGGCCGTCATGGCTTCGTCGGAGACTCCACCGACGACGTCATGATCCGCTTGCCTTACTGAGAGGTAAGGAAGACGGCCACCTCGCCGCCGTACATGTGCTCTCGACTGGAGTCGTCTGGGAAGTAAGCCGGAGAAGCGATGTCTTCGACATCAAGCACCAGGGCGCCGGCCACGGTCCGGCCGGGAAGATCTTCGAGGAGCTTTTCCCGTACCAGCATGGCGAGATCAATGCACACCTTGCGGTCCAGGGAGTACACCGAATATTCGATGTCTGCCCGGTCCGCGGAGTCTCGGACAATACGGAATCCTCCGCTGTGTTCCAGGTACACCGTGGTGTCTCCTGCAACATGCTCCGTCATGTCGCCCTTAGGGGCGCCGACAGGAACATCAGGAAGGGAGCGGAGATAGGTCACCAGGACCTGAACGGGATCTAGTCTCATTCCACCCTCGCCTTCAGCAGGGCGGACTTGAGGAAGCGCCGGCCTGGGTGTCGCCGGCCGGCTGGGTCAGTGAAGCCCCGTTCCTGAAGCATGGCGTGCCGTGCACGGGGGTTCGCCTCGATGACAATGCCGCCGTACCAGCCATCACGGTCCATGTTGACCACTGCATCAATCTGTTCCCGGATGCTGTTCCAGGACGTTCGGGTGCCAACACCGCGGCGGGGAGCGTCGCCCTTGGCGTACGCGTCGATGCGCTTCACGGCCAGGCGGACAGCATCACGAACTTCGGGGCCGGTAAAAACTTGGCGCTGCCAGTCCCGGTGTATGACGAGCTTCGTGCGTGCAGTCATCGAATCGACCTCCACGCCGAAAGCCGGATGTGCCGGCGGGACGTCTGCGTGTGCCGGCGGGGGTCTCCGTCGACCTCGAACCAGAGGCCATCCAGGCGGAGCCTGTCCCCGTCGGCCACGACGGCCGAGAGGGGAAGGAATACGGCCCGCCGTTCCTGGGAGATGTCGCGGGCAGGAGAGAAGGATTCGAAAGCCTTGTCAGGCTGGACGCTGCCGTGACCGGACCAGACCTTGACGGCCTGGCCCCAGTCAGGGCGGGAGGTGTAGGCCGACTCCACCTTGCGGGAGGCTCTCCAGACCTCCACTGGATCAGTCATGGAGTACATGAGGCCCCCTCAGGTCGAGGCAGGGGCCTTCACGGAGGAGCGTCATAGAGCCAGCACCGCGGCGCCGGTACGGCTTCAAGGCCGCCTTCGAAATGGGAGAGAGTGCCTGCGCCGACGAGGCTCCAGAGAAGGACACCTCTACCTCTCCAACTCGCTCCGACTCAACGCCAGGAGAGAGCGCCATCCACCGAATGACTTCAGAGCAGGAGACTGCTCGGAGCGAGGCCGGCGGAGCCTCGTAGCCCCAGGAGCCGGTAACAGTGATGGGGGCCAGGCCCCAGCCTTCGTTACGTACGAGCTGCCGACCGGTGAAGGTCCAACCGCTCAGCTCCTGGCCGTCCTGGTGGACGGAGGTGATGGTGAGGAAGGTGCAGAGCCGAGCTGGTACCGCGAGGCGGTAAGCCCCCTCCGGGTAGAGGGTGAAGGACTGCCCGGTACGCCGGTCCATGTCCCGGCCGCAGTGGTCCTCAATGAGGCCAGTCACGTCCTCAAGGAACGCCTGAATACGCGGGTGTTCGTCTGGGGTGACAGGCCGCCCTATGCGGGCGGCCACGTCATCCACGGAAGCCAGAGGCATATAGGCTGCCTCCTTGCTTACGGCGCGTCGTTTGCGGTGTTGTGGGTCGAGATCATCGCCTCAACGCCCTGAGCCACGATTAGCTGCTCTGGGCGGATTACCTTGGCGTCGTAGATGACCCGGGACTTAACCGCGTGGGTGAACTTCTTCTCTGGCTTGTACGCCTCCATCTCCGCGAACGGGATGATGAGCGAAACGGCAGAGGTCGAGCCCATGAACATGTCGACGCTGGAGAAGTCCGTGTGACGGTTCTTAACGAGCTTCTCGTTCGGGCGGGTGTGAGAGCCGAGGGTGTTTGCCACTCGGACAGGGACACCCAGGATGGTGCCGATAACGCCAGTCGGCATTACGGCCCCACCACCAAAGTGGCTCGCGTCGATGAACTTCGGGTCACGCAGAAGCGCGCTACGAAGCTTCGGGGAGATGAAGAGGTAGCGATCCTGTGGAGCACCCTTGATGTCGAGCTTCTCAAGCATGGATACAACGAAGTCGTAAACGCTGATGTCCTGAGCGGCAGAGAAGTCACCATCAACGAGCTTGGTGACAGAACCGTGCAGGGCCGGCAGACCGGAGACGGTTGCGTTCCGGTCCTCAGTACCATTCAGGTCCTTGCCGGCCACAGCCGCAAGAATGGTCTTCGCAATCAGCGAGTCAAGAGTGTTGGCCAGAGTCCGGGCACGCTGAGAAACCAGGTTGGTCATCAGGTCAATACCGGACTTCGTCTGAAGCTGGTGGAGGTTGTCAAGCTCCAGGTGGAAGGACGAGCCCTTGCCTACAGTCATCTTGATGTACTCAAGCTGAGCGTGGTCCGCGGTGCCGATGTCGCCGTACGCCTTCACGATGCCCTTGTCGGTCACGGTGTCAACGAAGTGCGGGATTCGGATTACGTCGCCCTCGCGCCGGAACTCGCCCTCATACTGGCGGTTCACGATTTCGGGAGAGCCGAGGACGAGATTGTCATCCAGGTCCTCAAGGAGCTGGGAGACCCAAATCTCTGGGATGAACTGACCGCCGGTCGTCTGAAGAGCGCCGGCGCCAGTGTTGTTACCTGGCTGGGTTACAAAGGTCATAGGCTACCTCGTGATTCAGAGGTCCCCCCTCATAAGTGCGTCGAGCCGGCCCGACTTGCGGGCAGCGTTGATCTCACTGGGGGACATACGGGAAAGGGAGTCAGCGCCGATCTGGCCGGCTGAGTAAGAGCCGGAGTCGCTCTGACGGCCAAGGCCGATCCCCTGGGCAAATTCAGGGGCCGTGGACGGCTTGGGAAGGGACTGAACGAACGCAGTGATTGCCGTGGAGTCAGGGGAACCGTCTGCACCGACAAAGCGGGAGAGGTTCAGGAACTCTGCGGCCGGGAGGGAAACACCAGCAGTAGCGGCCTGGACGCGAAGCTCTGCGTCTACAAGCCGGTTGCCAACCTCAGAAAGGGCGGCATTGCGGGCCTCACTGCGAGCCTGCTCTAGGGCCTTCTCGGCGTCCGTCATGGACGCCTCCTTGATGGCCGCAAGCTCGGTGCGAGCCTCGTTCCAGTTCTTTTCGTTCTGGCGAGAAAGGGCCTTCCACCGCTCGACGTCTGCCTGAAGAGTTGCCACGTCCGGCACGCCCTCAGAGGTCGTTGGGTCGGGGGTGGTCTGCTGGTCGTTCTGGTTCTGCGTGTCGTTCATGGGTGCCCTCCATTGCGGTGGCATGAAAAAGGCCCCCATTCCGGGAGCCGTCCTAGTGGTTGTACGAGCTAAGCGGCCTTGCGGGCCGCGTTACCTGAATTGCCCTGAGGTGGCTTGCGAGCCTTGTCCTCGTTGGCCTTCGGGTCTTGGTTCTGTTCCTGCATCGGAGCTGGGAACTTCTCCGCCAATTCCATTGCGTCCTTGGCATCCTGTTCCCGCATCGTGCGGAAGCGTTCAATCTGCTGAGGGGTGTAGCCAGCATCAGACAGGAGCTGATCCCGAGGAACGCCGATAAGCTGAAGCTTGAGTAGGGCGTCCATGTGCTGAGCCTCGGTGCGATTCTCCGGATCTCTCCAGATGACTTCAGCCCCGTGAGCATCGGCCCGCGGGTCCTTGAGCACCTTGAAAGCCAGGCGCATTACGCGCTCCCAAGCTTCACCAAAGTGCAGCATGCGTTCCCTGGTCTTAGCGATAAGGCCAGCCTCCGCAGAAGTAATTGACTCGCCGGAAGGCGCGGTGCCTCCGTTGAGAAGGAAGTAGTGGAACGGAATACGGCTGATGCTCGCCATATGCTGAACCAGCATGTTGACGAGGTTCACGTAGTTCTTGAGATCGGCGGCCTCAAACTGGCCAAACTTCACGTCGGGGTTCTCTGCCTGAAGGAGCTTGTCTACGGCTACCTTGTACGGCTCGATAGGTCGGCCCTGCTCGTCCTCCTGGATCTCCAGGCCGGTCACGTAGCGCTGTGGCCAGGCTGCGAACTCGGAGGCAATGAGTGCGTCGGCAACCGTCTTGTTGATCGCGTCTGCCAAGGGGATGACCAGCGCGAGATCAGAGATCGGCGGACCTGTGAGCCTCGCTCGGTTCTGGATAGGAATGACGGGAACCTCTTTAAGAGGGTTCGCCGCCTTCTTGTACTGGCCCCATGCTCCGGTGAGTCCAGAGCCGGTATAGACGGCATCAGCAAGCCACAGCGTGACGTGCTCGCGTCCCCAGTCATCGGTATAGAACTTGGCTGCTGCCTCGATCTCCCAACGAGAGCCAGGCTTGTACTGCACGACCACGTTTTCCGCGGACTCAACGGTGATGACCGGTTGTCCATCGGAATCAGCCCAGACAACGGCGTATGAGACTCCGTGAACCATTGCGTCCAAGTGGGCCGCATTGGACTCAGCGTCTAGGTGGTTCCGCTGCCAGATGTCCCGTGCGGCCTTGTCGCCGCCTGGCTCATCAGTCATTTGGAAACCGTCGATGAACATACGCTCATTGACCGAGTCCACGATCAGACCACAAAAGTTGTCGGCCCAGGAGTCGAAGAGCCGGCCAAACTCGCTCTGATACTTGGCCTGGGCGAAAGCCATACGCTGATGTCGGCCGTCGTAGTACCCGGAATATCGGAGTAGTCCTGAGCGTCGCATCAGGAGCTTGCTGTGTAGGTAGTCCACCCAGGCCGCCGGCGTCGCCGGTGGGGAACCAATGTCAATGTCGGCCAAGGGCTACCACCCCACTATTCGGGACCTGCGTACCTGCATTCGTCCATCAGCGATGGCATCGGCTCTGGCCTCCATGGCGAGAACAGCACAAACGGCTAGGTCAATCTTTCGCTTCGAGCGCGGCGAGTCTTTGGTGATCAGAAGGCCCTGAGGGACTTCCCGGGTAACGGCGTTGAGGATGTGTCGGCTAAGCCGGTAGTCCCCATCATGTTTCACGTCGCCGACGGTTACCGCGGTGCGGAGCCTTTCAACGGCCTGAACCATGCGAGTTGGCTTGTTCGTCCAAAACTCAAATACGGTGTCGTCGCCGTGCTCCATTGCCCAACGGCCAATGTTCTCCTGCCAGTAAGGCGGGTCGGCGTACATCCAGGCAACGCGGTAGGTATTGAACGTGGTGGCTATCGCAGCCTCCACAGAAAGTACGTCGACTTCCCACTCATCAGGCGCGTTCTCCGGACGCTCCCAAAGGCCGAGAACGAATAGCTTGGCATCTCGCATTCTGACGCCAATGAGCCCTGTACTATCTCCTCGGATACTTCCATCGAAGCCCACTGCGATCTGATCGCCAGGCTTGATCGGGTCATCCTCGGAAAGGCAGGCGTCCCACTCTGTCTTGCTCATCCAACCATCGCTGCTTTCAGCGATCTGGTTGAAGAAGAACCGGCAATAGGTGCTGTCCGGAGTAGTACGGTCGTAGAGGATCGTTCGCGTCAGGCCGTCGATGTCGGCCCAGGCCGCATCTCCGTACGACTCCACGAGGGCCGCTCTCACTGCGACCTCGTCGCGGATGTCCTCTACGCTGATTCCGCCCTCAAGGCAGTCGTAGAGCCAGTAACCCTGTGCGACCATCTCACTTTCGTGGATGATCTGAGCTACAGAATCCTCGTTGGGGTTGTAGGCATTTGTCGTGGAGACCCACCTACTACCGGCCTTGGTAGTCTTTTCGATATTCCGCTTGAGGGTCTGAAAGAAATCCGGGCCCCCGTTGGAACCAACCCAGTGATGGCACTCATCCATAAGGCAGAAGCTCGGCCGGTTACCCTCGTTGGTACGGCCGGCAGTGGCCTTCGGCTTGATGCTTCCGGGGCGTCCAGACTTGAACTGGACAACCATCTTTCCGATATCCAAGCCGTACTCAGCTTCAGCTGGCGACTCCGACAGCATGCCTCGGATCATGTCCATCGTCTGCTCGGTCTGGTCGAGTGCTGTAGCACCAACCTGAACGACGGGAAGAGGGACCGGCTTACCCACTGGAAGGCCGAAGGCGTCGAAGTGGGAGAAACGGCAGGGCCCGAGGAACTCGACAATTGCGAGAGCCGCGAGAAGAGGTGTCTTGCTAAGCCCCAGCCTTTCGCCCTTCGCAGGGTCGCGGCTGAGTAGGTCCACCCCCCATCCGGCTTGATGCTGTAGAACCACAACACAAACCGAAGTTGCTCGGGAGTGAACTGCCAGGGCTCGCCAGCCCTGTCTCCATCTGGCTGGACAATGTACTTCTGAGCCCATCGGATGATTGAGTACCCGAGAGTCTCAGACGGCTTCGGGACCCCTGCCGGCAGATTGCCTGTCTGCAAGAGCCTCACCGCCTATCTAAGAGCCGTTCAGCAGCTTGTAAAGCTCCTCGTCCATGTCAACGGCATTCGACCCCTCAGCAGGCTTCGGAGCCTCTTCGGGGGATTCGGATTCAACGGTCATACGGAGCCTGGCGCGGTCCTCGACAGTGGCGCCCCACTTAGCAACCCTCTGCCGGATCTCGCCGGCTACCTTGTGGTCCCCGAGAAAGAAGGCGTCAACAAGCTTGGTCGTGATCTCCAACTCGCCCCAGTCGGTAGCAGTCCAGTGAGCCACTTGAGGGGCAGTGCTCCATGTCTTCCAGAACCGGCGTGCGCCGGCTGTCTGTATCCCAAGAGCCTTCGGGAGCTCGCGGCCTGGCTGGGTGCCGGCGCCGAGCTCCTGAGCGTGAGCATGGGTGTTCCTGCGTACCGCGTTCTCCTTGGGGGCTGGTCCTCGTGTCACAGCCTCACCGCCGGCAGCTCGTCATAGAGGTCCTCCAGGTCATCCAGCTCGTCTAGGGCCAGCTGTCGCCAACTTCGAGTGCGACGAGCCCGGTTGGGCTCAGCCGCGTCTCGGAGGCGAGGGCCTTCGGCGGCCTGGTCATCCTGGTGCATCTCTGCATCACCCCTGAGGTAGCAACATCAATAGGAGTCACGTCCTGGTGGGCAGGCATGACGAAGGCCCCGCCCACATCGGGCGGGGCCTTGCTGGTTGTCTGGTCGGCCGGACTCGAACCGGCGGCCTCTCGGTCCCAAACCGAGCGATCTACCAACTGAACTACGACCAGGCGGTGAGAGTCCCGCCCCCGGGTTCGAACCGGGATCTCTGCGGACTGTCCCCGGGTCTCCCTTTGCGGGGGCCGGTACCGCGCACCTCTCCCTTGGGTCAGGCGGACTCTCACACGGTCTACGGGCAGGCGGGCTTACAACCCCGTTCGGCACAAGCCCCACAAGGGCAAGGGTTACTAATGGGCGGCCTGCTCGTAGAAGCCTCGTACGTCCGGCTTCACTCAGCTTCCCTCCGGACAGGGGTCGCACTGGCGCCCACAGCGGGGCGGTACGAGGTGGTACCCACTCCGAGACTCGAACTCGGAAATTCCTCGGTCTAAGCGAGGCGGCTTTGCCAATTTGCCTAAGCGGGCAATCGGGGTGACGGACTTGAACCGTCCCCCCACCTTTTCGCAATCAGGGTGACTAGCCCTGGCTACTCGGGCGGGGCTCGCCGTGAGCCTACCCCTTGTCCTATTTTTGCAGCGGTCAGGCCGCTATCGTCGGACCAGCACGGGTGGAAGGAATCGAACCTCCGCGGGCGGTTTTGGAGACCGCTGCTCTACCACTGAGCTACACCCACGTAAGAAATGGCCCGGTGCAGGGCGGGGACTCGAACCCCAGGAGGCCAACCCCCGCGCATTCGCTACGGTGCCGGCACCCGCCGGCTTACCCATTCCCTTGTCGGCCTGGAGGGACTCGAACCCTCAACATCCGGCTTGTAAGGCCGGCGCTCTCCCTAATTGAGCTACACGCCGTAGTTTCAGTGCGTTACGGGATTCGAACCCGCGTCACCTCCGAGCTGGAGGGGTCCTAAGCCACTAGACGAAACGCACAGCTCCTCCGTCCCCTGATCAGGGGGAGTTTCAGAGCCAGGGGAGCTACCCCTTTGGTTGGCTCACCCGGGCTCGAACCGGGGACAACTGGCGTATGAGACCAGCGCTCTACCAACTGAGCTATGAGCCGTTGCCGGCGCCTCGCTGGCGCCGCTCTTCCAGAGTCTTCAAACTGTGGCAGGGTTTGCAAAGGGTTTGTGCATTGGTCAGCTCCCATGTGCCACCCTGGGCTACAGGTACTACGTGGTCGACCTCCAGGCCGGCCCGCTCACCGCACTGGACGCAGGCAAAACCGTCGCGAGCCAGCGCACGAGGACGGACAACCCGGTCCCACACGCGGTTACGTGCCTGGTTGCGGGCGCTCGTTCGAGCCCAGGCCCGCTCTGCCGGAGCGTGCTCAGCGCATCGACCTGCGCGGACCGTTCGGAGGGTGCATCCTCGGATGAGACAGATGGACGCAGCTCGGGGCATAGAGACCTCCGAGATTCTTGATCAAGGGCTAAGACAGGCATAAGGTTCCGTTAGGACTAGACCTGTTAGAGATGGAGTGGCCCCGACGGCTGCTGATCTGGCGCCGGGGCCACTGCCCCCCTGGGCCTCTGACCTGGACCTCAGAGGGTCGACAGGGAGCCGCGCAGCAGGGAGGAGACTTAATCAGTGAGTCACCGATTGATTACAAGTGGACTAAGAGGTTCCCTTGATACGGATGTAATCATCCGCATATCTATGCAGATCCTTAGGAGGATCTGTCAGTAGTGACTCTCTCTTTTGCTTCTCACTATGTATGTACGTGTCCTGTGAAGGGTTTGAGGACAAGCGAACCCCCCGATGAGACGTAGGTCACATGTCTACCCGGGTAGCTGAAATACGACTGGCGGTAAGTAGGATGCTTCGGATGCGCTGACATCCCGCTTCTTTCAAATCCGAACGAACGACTTGCGAAGGAATCCTCTGGTGGCCCTCCCCGATTATGCGGACCTGCAAAAGCTGCTGTCGGCCGGCCTGACGCAGCCCGAGATTGCGAAGATGTACAAGGTTTCGCAACAAGCCGTGTCAAAGAGGATGGTTCAGCGTGACCATTACCGAAGGGGGACAAATGCGCCGGTGACGGCTGCACTCCCCTGGGACATCACTGGAAGGACCGATAAGGCCCGCCTGATGGATCAGCGCCCCTTCCGCGGCCTTCGCTACTTCGTGACCGATCGCATGGGCTTTCCGCTCTCTGAGCGAGCAAGGCAGGATCTGGCGCTTTTCGTTAACAAGGTCCGAGATGGTCACGTTCTGACGCTTGATGACGAAAAGGGCTTCGTCTACCTGCCCCGGACGCCGGAGGATGGCCAACTCGTTGTGAGGTGGCCAGACGACCCGAGCCGACCTCTGACATCAGCAGACGAAGCAATGTTCTCGCTGCCGGCGGGCGAGGAGACGACCGCGCTGAGCGGCCAGTAGCCCCACGACTGGCGGCACTTACCGGGCGGTAGGAAATCCGCCCATACCCCCTGAGGCCCAACAGGCATTGACCTGTTCGGGCCTCGTTTGGTTGTAGCGATCAAGCATCGCGCTTTTGTGACATGGGTCACAGGTTTAAGAGCGAGCACATCCAGCCATCACATGACTACAGTCGATCCCCAGGACGCCCGCACAGGCGTTCGAACGAACATCGAACGGGCAGGTGAGGTGTGCTAATGGTCTTGGGGGGGATCTCATCGCGCTGGACCACAGTGGAAGCCCTGAGGGCGAGAATCGGTCAAGCGGCTCCGATCGCACGAGCCGACGACTACCGGTCTGAGTCCCTCGTTATCACCCGTATCGCGACCAATACGGTCGGCACGTACTACATCGTCGTGGAATGTGACGTGATGACTCCGGAGGACATCACCGCCCTGGAGGGGCTCAGTGGCGAGCTGATGAGCCCCTGGCGGTCCTGCATCGTGGAAACCGATCTGTGGGGCCGCCCGCACCGGGAGCTCCCGTTGTCGAGCACGTTCATGGTTCACCTGATCCACCCGGCTTGCCCGGTTGGAACCAAACCGAAGAGGAGCGTCTTTGTCTGACCGATACAGCCGTGTTGCCACGATGACTCGCTCTGTGAGTCAGGTTGAGCAATACGAGAAGTGTGCGCATCAGTTCTATCTCCGCCGGGTGGAAGGGGTCACCCCTCGCCCGGCGGCGTGGTCTCACCAGGGCACGAGCTTCCATACGGCCTGTGAGGCCGTGGAGCGCAGCGGCCGGCAGATGTCAACCAAGGCCGCGGTAACGCTCTTCAGCAACGAGTACAGCGCCGCTGTGAACCGCGCCCTCGAAGACGAACCAGACCTGAACCGTTGGATGACGGCCGGCCCTGACGGGGCATCGGATATCGAAGCTCGGTACACCCTTGGCCAGGAGCAGACCGCAAGCTATGTTCGCTGGACCAAGGAGAACGAGCCCGAGCTCTGGAAGGCCGAAGACGGCACTTTGGGTGTCGAATTGCACTTGACTGCCGAGATAGGAGGCGTCAGAGTTCAGGGCTACATAGACCAGCTGGTCACTGAACCCGACGGCTCCATCAGAATCCGGGACCTCAAGACCGGTACG
The DNA here is from genome assembly GCF_042731135.1 of Streptomyces sp. NPDC059874. Lineage (NCBI taxonomy): Bacteria > Bacillati > Actinomycetota > Actinomycetes > Kitasatosporales > Streptomycetaceae > Streptomyces > Streptomyces sp. NPDC059874. The sequence goes on along the minus strand of NZ_JBHWJY010000006.1, from coordinate 107,435 downwards.
ACCAAGAGCCGATTCCAGCTTGAGACCTATGCGGTTCTCGTGCGGAAGGCTCTCGGTTTGGAGGTCCACCGTGGAGACTGGTACCAAGCCAAGAAGGGCGGCCTAACCCGCCCCGTGGATCTGGCCGGCGTCACCGAAGATGAAGTAGGAGAGCGGTACATGCAGATGGATCAGAGCGTGAAGCGAGCAGAGTTTGAGCCCAATCCGGGCTTCGGCTGCCGGTTCTGTGATGTGTCGCATGCATGCCCTTTTCGTCGGCCCTAAAGGTTGTGTTTCGGTCATCTGAACCATAGAATCCAGTCCAATCCCCCACCCCTGACGGGGCTATTTTTTAGCTCAGCGGGTTGTGTTCCGGTCACGGGTGGGGGTTTACAAGAGAGGAGGGGGAGGCGTGTTCTCTCTAGCCCAGTCAGTAGGAATTCGAGGAGCAGCCGGCGAGCCGCTGCCTCACCCGTTCAAGTCGCTGTCCCGCCTCGAAGTCGAGTTCCGGCGGGCCGAGTTCTCGCTAGTCGTAGCCGGCCCCGGCACAGGCAAGAGCCTCTTTGCCGCCAACCTGGCCACGTATGGCAACATGCCGGTGATGTACTTCTCGGCAGACTCCAGTGCTGCAACGCAGACCGTACGCACCACAGCCATGATTACCGGCGGCGACGCAAAGAGCATCAAGGCCGCCCTTCTCGGCGGCGACTTTGCGAAGTACCTTGCAGAGATCGGAAAGCGCTGGTGGCTGCGGTTCAACTACTCGGCCTCGCCTGCTACGTCCGAGCTGGAGCGTGACCTTCTCTGCTATTTGGAGGTCTACGGAACCATTCCGCATCTGATCGTGGTGGACAACATCACGAACGTGGATACGGGAGCCGTGGGCGATGCCGAAAGTTATACCTTTGGGCTCGAAGGTCTTTGTGAGTACCTTTCCGAGATGGCCCGAGCGACTAACGCACACGTTCTTGGACTGCACCACGTGACGGGTGAACACTCTGATGGGCTGAACCCCATCCCCCTCTCTGGAGTCAAAGGGAAGGTTCACCGTGTCCCGTCGCTCATCTTGACCATCCATAAAGAGGTTGACGGGATGAACAGCCGAGTTCTAAATGTGTCCCCCGTCAAGAATCGTGAAGGCTTCGAGGACTCTTCTGGGGGTACCTTCGCAAGCTTCCGGCTCAACCGCGCCAACCTCCGGCTGGAGGAGATTGAAGGCGACTTCCCGACGGATTTTGCTGCTTAAAAAGTTGTGTTCCGGTCATCCTGTAGTTACCTTGGTGGAGGAAGGCGTGAAGATGAACAAGAGCGTCAAGGGCGGATTCAGAACTGAGCGAGAGTTCGGCTTCCAGCTCGCGGAGCGCTTCCCTGGGCTCGACCTCACCAAGGTCGACACCGAAGGGGTTGCTCTCATTGTTGACATCGCTAACCCGCGGTACCTGAACCTCTATCAGCTCTCCAAGGCCCTCCTTTCCGCCGCGAAGGGCGGGCTGAAGACCGCGGTAATCCACCACAGGGCCCGTGGGATAGCCGAGGCCATTCCTCTCTTCACCCTCTGGGCCCTTGTTGACGAGAACAGCGATCTCAAGGAACAGCTTCGCCTCGAAGCAGCAGTGCGGACGGCCGCCTAGTGGTTGGTCCTCGAAAGGGCTTTAGAGAGTGCACGAAGTGCGGTAAGAGCAGAGCTGAGAAGTTCTACACCTCGCCGCGAGGGCGGGTGTGCTCATCCTGTCGAAAGCAGGGCCGGCGCACAGCATCGCGAAACGCTCGGATCCAAACTACGTACGGGCTGACGGCCGAGGACTACCAACGACTCTTTGAGTTCCAAAATGGCCGCTGCGCTATCTGCCGCGAGACGCGGAAGACCAATCTGGCTGTAGACCACTGCCACAAGACAGAGGCCATCAGGGGCCTGCTGTGTGCCCGCTGCAACGGGCAACTTCTTGCCCGCGGAGCTCGGGACCGTCCCGACGTTCTGAGGCGAGCAGCGGACTATCTCGAAAGCTTTCCGGCCTGGCAGGCGCTAGGCCCTCGATACACCCCAGCGAAGGACAGCTAATGAAGAAGCCTCAGAGCTCCACCACTATTTCCCTGCGAACCTCTGCTTCCATCAGCGATGACGAAATCAGGAAGGCCGCCGAGACCATTAGCACTCTTGCGGTTCTTCTACTGCCCGATGTGGAGGTCAACGTCACTACCAGCCTTGCTGTCTCCGACCCTAAGGGTGCCAAGGGTGGATGGAGCTACGACTTCTAAGCCGCCTATCGCGGCTGTGCTCGCCCGCTACTACGGGCTAGACATAAAGGTGCAGAGGGGCCGCCAGAAAATCTGTTGCCCCCTCCACGCCGATGAGCATCCTTCAGCATCAGTCAACGTCGATGCGGATCGATGGGCCTGCTTCGTCTGCTCCGTTTCGGAGGACTCATATGCCGTCATCATGAGGGAGGAAGGCATTGGCTTCACTGAAGCCCAAAAACTTGCACGTCGCGAATTCAGTGGAGATTGGGCGGACGTATCACGAGATGTACCCCGGCAGTCCAGCCGAGGCGTACGTAGCCGCTCGCGGGCTTTCGGCGGTAGCAGCGCAATTCGGTCTGGGGTACGTCGGTTCGGCGATACCTGGACATGAGCGATACCGCAACCACCTGGCCATCCCGTACCTGAGGCCGGCCGGCGGCGAGGACGGAGCCGCCACGGTTCGATTCCGCTGTGTTGATGACCGATGCGTGAAGGACGCAGACGGCATCTATCTCTTCCTCAAGGGAGAGAAGGAGCGTCACGAGGGCCACGGCAAGTATCAGACGCTTCCTGGTGACGTACCGCGGATGTTCAATACGTCCGCCCTGATTCGGTCGAGCCCCTACCTCGTGATGGTGGAAGGCGAGTTCGATGCGATGACATGGGAGCTTGCCGGCGTGCCGGCGGTTGGGTCTCCCGGAACCGGCACCTGGCGCGACTACTGGACACCAGCATTCCGCGGTTACGAAGTTGTCTACCTCATTGCCGAGGATGCTGCCGGACTCACCTTCATGGATGAACGAGCCGCAGAGATGCCCAATGGGCGGGTTATCCAGATGGCTGACGACTTGGACAGCAATTCTACTCTACTGACGCACGGGGCTGACGTGCTTCGAGGAAGGATCGGCCTGTGAAGTACAAGGCAGGTGACAAGGTGAGGGTTACCGCTGATCGCGGCGGCTTCGGGTTCGTGGGAGTGCGGGGAAAGGTGTACTCGGTGAACTCTCACACCACCGCCCCCTACCCCTACGGAGTGAAGCTCTATTTGGGTGGGCGCGTGGAGTACAAGGCATTTGCAGAGGACGAGATAGAACCTTTGGGCATCGAAGAGGCGGACTACTCGGCCATCGACAGCCCGGGCCACTACACGTGGCTTCCCAACGGACTTCAGGTCATCGACCTGACCGAGCACATGAATTTCAGCCGAGGCAACGCAGTGAAATACCTGTGCCGTGCCGGCCGCAAGGACCCTTCGACGGAACTGGAAGACCTGCGTAAGGCTCTTTGGTACGTGCAGCGAGAGATTGCGAGGCTGGCTAAATGATATACAGCGAGGAGTGGAAGACCCGAAAGGGGTTTCCGTCTGAGTTGAACAAGGGTCGAGTGGTTGCACTGGTTCGATGCCCTATCTGCGACTCGCCGGCAAAGGATGGCTGTCAGCGGGTCAATGGCCTTCCGCGCGGTCAAGTACATGAAAGGCGCTGGGAGCGAGCGCACGAGTTTCTCACCAAGATCGGCGGGTACGGCCAATGAAGCGAATAGTTGTCATCTCTGATACTCAGATCCCCTACCACGATCCACGGGCACTGAAGAGCGTCGTCTCTTTCGTGGGTGACTACCAGCCTGACGAGCTGTATCAAATTGGTGACCTTAACGACTACCCCACCCCCTCACGCTGGAGCGAGGGCACCAGACTTGAGTACCGGCAGCAAGTGCGGGAGGATTCCGATGCCACCAAGAAGCACCTCTTTGAGCCCCTCCGCAAGGTCTACAGTGGCCCCTTCGGCATTCTCGAAGGGAATCACGACCTCCGCCCTCGTACTTACCTCTCTAATCGGGCCCCGGCACTTGCCGAATACGCGGATGAGTTTCACTTTTCCAAGCTCCTGGACTTCGACGGATTCGGCATCGACCTGACGCCGCCATTCCACGAGGTTGGACCGGATACGGTTCTCATCCACGGGCACGAGATCAAGGGCCTGTCGCAGGAGGCCGGCAAGACGGCACTACGGCACGCGCTGAAGGCCGAAGTCAACGTAGTCATGGGCCACACTCACCGCCTGGGCGTGATGCGTGTTGGCCGCGGGCACCGCGGCAAGGAAACAGTCCGCTGGGGCTTCGAGGTCGGAAACCTCATGTCGCGCCGAAAGGCGGAGTACCTGGGCGCCGGCGGCGTGGCCAACTGGCAGGCCGGCTTTGGAATCCTCTACGCCACGGCGGACCACGTGGCTCCCTATCCGATCGACATCAAGAGGGATGGCAGCTTCGTGGTAGAGGGCGAAGTCTACGGAAAGAGTGCCCGGGGCACTAACGGACGATTCGTGAAGGGGGTAGCTGCATGACGGAAATTGATTGGGTCTACATGGCCGAGGTTGCTGACAAGGTGGGAACCTCCGTGGCTCGCTCCTGGAACATCGTGGAGAAGGATGACGTTAAACAGCACATTCTTCTTCACGCCTACGAGCGCCGGCCGATGCTCGAAGAGCACTTTCACAACGAGGTCTTTGTCTGGGAGTTCTGCCGAAAGGTAGGGCGACAGTTCGCGTCCGCCGAGCGCGATGCCAGGGACGTAGAGGATGGGCGGTACTACTACACGCCTGACGAGGCCAAGATGGCGCTTGGAACCTTCATCTACACCGATGAAGAGATGGGCGGCATGCTGGGCAAGCGGGATGACCTCCTGTCCTGCCGAATCACGGACAACCTGATGTCGGCTCGCAATGACGCCAAGATGGCTTTCAACCGCCTTCAGAAGGCAACACAGGCCGTACTCATGAAGCGGTATGTGTACGGACTACCTCCGGTGAATGACACCGAACGCAAGGCTAGTAACAGGGCGCTTGACGCTCTTGCAAGGCAGATGAATCGAGACATACGAAAGGTGGCCGCATGACCTTTGCGACCGAGACAGCACGAACGGTTTTCGAGCGGACTTACTCCCGAGTGAAGCCGAGCGGCGAGCAGGAGACTTGGGAAGAGACCGTAGAACGGGTGGTAGACGGGAACCTCGCGCTTGTAGCGGATCGCTACGTTGAACCCACAGAGCGGGTTGCCCTTCTGGACCTGATCGGCAACCTGAAGGTTCTGCCAGCAGGCCGGCACCTCAAGAGCAGTGGCGTGAATGACTTCGCCTTGAATAACTGCTGGGCCGCGGGCTGGGACAAGGAGCGGCCTGAGGAGCACTTCACCTTCACCCTTCTCCGCCTGGCCGAAGGCGGTGGCGTCGGCGCCAACTACTCGTCCCGCTACCTCGAAGGGTTTCCCAAGGTCACGGTGCCTGTAGAAGTACACATCGTGTGCGATCCGGACCACGCTGACTACCTCGACCTCGTTGAGGCCGGTCTCATCTCCACCTCGTACTCTCACGAGTGGACCGGGGCTTACGAGGTAGGTGACTCTCGGGAAGGCTGGGCTGAAGCCCTCGGGGACCTGATCCGCACCTCCATGGACCCTGCCACGAGGCACAAGCAGCGCGTGTATGACGTTAGCCGTGTCAGGGCAAAGGGAGCTCCTCTCAAGCGGTTTGGCGGTACAGCCTCCGGGCCGGCGCCGTTCGCAGCAATGATGAAGGCCGTGGGCCTGGTCCTCGCTGAGCGCGTCTGGATCGACCCTCAGGCCGATGGTGGAGAGCGCTGGATCGGCCAGGAGCTAACCGGCATTGACGCTATGAGGATCGACCACGAGATTGCTTCGGCCATCGTGGCCGGCGGAGTCCGTAGGTCGGCCCGCATGAGCATCATGCATTGGTCCGATCCACACATCTGGACCTTCTTGCGGATCAAGGCTCAGGGAGGCCACTGGACGACCAACGTATCGGTGGAGATCGATGCCGACTTCATTCGATACCTGCGCAAGTTCTCCTCTCCCTCCATGCCCATCCTTCGGGAGATCGCTAAGGGCATGCTCCGAAATGGCGAGCCCGGAATCTGGAACTCTTCGCTTACCGCGAAGGGTGAAGTGGATGGAACGTACACGACCAACCCATGTGGTGAGGCAACGCTGACTCCCTGGGAGCCATGCAACCTTGGTTCTGTGAACCTGGGCGCGTTTGTTGGCGAAGATGGAGAGGTGGACTGGAACGGAATTACCGAAGCTCACCGTTATCTGACGCGCTATCTGATTCGAGCTACTTTTGCCGAAGTGGCAGACCCCAAGTCGGCTGCTGCAATTGCTCGGTACCGCCGTATCGGTGTGGGGCATCTCGGCTTTGCCGACTACCTTGTGAAGCAGGGGATCAGGTACTCAGATGCCGGCGCCGATAGTTCGGTCTCCTGGGACCTTGCAGACATGGCCAAGGTCGTAGACGAAGCTGCGGACGAGTATTCCAACCTGCTGAGGATCCCTCGCCCCATCAAGACACGCGTAGTTGCTCCGACAGGCACCACTTCGAAGCTTGCCGGCGCTTCAGGAGAAGGTATTCACCCGCCGTTCGCCGGCTACTTCATCCGGCGTATGCGCTTCTCGGATCTGGAGCCGGGTGAGAAGGTCCAGGTGGAGGAGTATCGACAGAAGGGGTACCACGTTGAGCCCGACAAGTACGCGGCTAACACCTCCGTGGTCTCCATCCCAACCAAGGACCCGCTTATTGATGCCGGAGAGGACGTGTTTGAGCATGCTGGTGATCTCTCCGTAAAGAGCATGCTTGCAGTGCAGTCCCTCTATCAGGATGCGTGGGCGGATCAGGCAGTGTCGTACACGGCAAATGTTGATCCGGCTAAGTATTCGGTTGGCGATCTGGTAGAGCTGCTGACACCGTTCCTGCCTGAGCTCAAGGGAACCACAATCTTTCCGGAACGGAGCTTCGAGCAGCCGCCTTATGAGCGGATCACCAAGGCGGAGTACGAGCGCCTTACCGCGGAACTTGGCATCGAGACCGCGGATACCTCCTACGACGAACTGTGCGCCTCCGGCGCATGCCCGATTTAGCTTGCCCTTTAAGCTGTGTTCCGGTCACACCGAGAGCACTGAACAAAGGAACTGACGGAATGACCTTTCCCAGTCCATTCGATGGCGCCTCCCCGTGGGGCGAACCGAACCAGCCAACCCCAACGCCTCAGGAGAGTGTGCCTATGACGACTGCCCCCGTTTCCGCCCCAAACCCGTTCAAGATCGGCATGACCCTGAAGGCCGCTTCCGGCTATGAGGCTGAGTGGCTGACGCCTTCCGTGTACGGCGGCACAGCCGACGAAACGGCACAGCGGGCCGTCGACCTCATCAAGGCCCTTGCGGACCGCGGAGTGATCGAGATGGTCTCTCACGCAGCCGTAAAGATGCGCGACACCCACCAGGCGCCGGCTGGCCGTGGTGGCGGTTCTCCGAAGTTCCAGAACGGCCGAGTGCAAACCCAGCAGCAGGACCAGGCCCCGGCCGGCGCCGCAGGTGTGGCCGGCGACAACTGCCCGCACGGACGTACCCACCGAACCGGCAGCAGCGCTAAGGGCCCTTGGGAAGCGATGTTCTGCTCTGCCCCGCAGAAGCACCAGCAGTGCAAGGCCCTGTTCCTTCAGAAGGACGGTTCTTGGACCTAACCGAGGCCAGTTAGTCACTGACGGGGGCCGGGGAAACTCGGCCCCCTTCTCTTTGGAGTAACCATGAAGAACCGTAGTGACATTACGGTGCAGCTCGTCAACGTAAACGCCCTTGATGAGCATGTCGTTCAGGCCGCCCGCGTCTCTACTCAGGGATCGGACTCCATCACATCCACGGGAAGCCCCGCAGGACTCATCAACTTTCTGATGCGTGATCGACACGGCAGTCCATTCGAGCACACCTCTTTCACCTTCCTCGTGGAAGCCCCGGTTTTCGTAGCTCGTGAGCACATGCGCCACCGGGCCGGCTGGTCGTACAACGAAGAATCTGGACGGTACAAGGAGCTGGAAGGCGTCTTCTACATCCCATCCCTGAGTCGACCGCTCTTGCAGCGCGGGAAACCAGGGGCGTACGAGTTCGTCAGCGGAAGCGATACTCATTTCTCGCGAATGGTCGCTGACCTCTTCTATGCCTACGGCGCCTCCTATGACGCCTACAAGGACATGCTGAAGGCTGGTATTGCACGCGAGATTGCCAGATGTGCTCTACCCGTTGGCCTCTTCACGTCCTACTACGCCACATGTAACGCCCGATCACTCATGCACTTCCTTTCTCTGCGAACTCGCTCCGCAGACGCCACTTACCCATCTTTCCCACAGCGAGAGATCGAGCTGGTTGCCGAACAGATGGAGAAGACATTCCAGGCTCACATGCCAAGCACTCACGCCGCGTTCGTGGAACACGGCCGAGTAGCCCCCTAACCAGACGGCAACGACTCTTCTGGTTCTGCCTGGGGGTGACTGCCTCGAACTGCGTTTTCATCGGCGCAGCCGCTTATCACAGGTACTTCTAGGGGGAGCCCTTGCGCCACATCAGTTACCGAATCAAGGGTCAGCCGGTCAACATTCGAGTTGTCGAGACGCCCGATGACCTCGAACCCTTCAATGAATGGGTCTCCCGGCAACGAATAGTCGGCTTCGACACCGAGACTACGGGCCTTGACTGGTGGAATGCTGACCGAGGGTTCCGGCTGAGGCTGGCTCAGTTTGGCACCGGCTCTGAGACCTGGGTCATTCCAGTAGAGAAGGGGCCGGCCTACGGGCAGGCAGTTCGGGAAGCTCTGCACCGTCTCGAATACCTAGTAGCCCACAACGGAACTTTTGATCTTCACGTGGTCGAAGCATGCTTGGGCATCCCCATGGAGGAGCTTGCTCAAAAGATGTGGGATACCAAGTTGCTTGCTCACCTCGTGGATCCGCGGGCCGTTAAGGAACGTGGGCCCGGCCTAAAGCTGGAAGAGCTGACTAAGCACTATCTGTGCTCCAAGACGGCTGAAGAGGTTAAGGGCTCGATGCGCGAGCTCGCCAAGAAGTACAAGACGACCAAGGACAAAATTTGGGCCCTGGTCGAACTGGGAGATGAGGACTACAACCGCTACGCCGGCATGGATCCTGCCCTCGCATACAGGCTTTTCCAGATTCTGTATCGGCTGGTCCCTGTTCGCTCGAAGGTCAAGGGGCTCATTGGGTGGGAACATCGCCTTGCGCACGTGACAGCCAAGCTCGAACGTACGGGATACCTGCTTGATGTCGAGTACGCAGAAAAGCGATGTGCGGAGCTGACTGCTGACCAAGAGCACTGGGAGACGGTTGCTCGGTCGTTCGGTGTGGAGAATCCGAACTCGAATCAGCAGCTCATCTCAGCCTTCGAGGGGTTCGGCCTCAAGCTGACCAAGCGAACTGCCAAGGGGCAGCTTGCAATGGACGACGAGGTTTTGACCTCCCTCAGTCACCCGCTGGCCGAGGCAGTCATCAAGGGCCGCAAGGCGGGTAAGTGGCGGAAAACCTGGTTTGAGAGTGCCTTGGAGTCTAGGGATTCACAGAACCGGGTGCGGGCGTCCATAAATAGCCTCCAGGCTCGCACGTCAAGGATGAGTATTTCCGGGGCTGTGCCGGCACAGACGTACCCCGCCGGCTCGGGTTACGTACGGCATATGTGGCTAGCCGAAGAAGGGCACGTAAGTTGCTCCATTGACTTCGGAAACATGGAACTTCGTTACCTGGCTGCCTTTTCCCGTGACCGAACAATGCTGAACGCCTTTCTGAACGACCTCGACCTACACCAGATAACCGCGGATGCGGCCGGGGTCATTCGCAAGGTAGGTAAGATGGCCAACTTTTTGACGGTATATGGGGGCGGTTGGAAGGCCCTCATGAGTCAGGCCGGCGTCGATGAAGCAACGGCCCGGAAGACGCTGGAGGCATTCAATGCGACGTATCCGGGTGTTGCCGCCTTTGCCAAGGAGCTAGCCGACGAGGCCAAGCGCACCGGATTTGTCTTCACGGCCACGGGCCGCCGGCTTCCTGTGGACCAGGGGCGTTGGTACGCAGCTCTGAACTACTTCGTTCAGGGCGGGTCCCGGGATGTCACTGCAAGGGCCCTGCTGGAACTCGACAAGGCAGGCTTTACCCCCTTTGTTCGCCTTCCAATTCACGATGAGGTCGTATTCAGCTTCCCAGAGAATGAAGCCCCTGAGATGGCCCGCGAAGCAGCACGAATCATGCAGTTCCCCGTACAAGGGCTGATGATCCCGGCGGATGCCGAGATTGGTCAGCGCTCCTGGGGGTCTGTGCTCGAACTTGAAGAAAGCAAGCACTGAGGAGAAGGCATGAAGCTATCTGAGCTGGTTAGCAAAGCCGAGAAGGTTCTAAAGGCTCACGGGGACATACCAGTGATCACCAACGATTCAGGGTGCGGCTGCTGTTCGTACGGCAAGGTCTTGATTGGAGGCGGCGAAGTGCTTATGGACGTAACCGCTTCCAATTACGGGACTGAACCCACAACATACCCGGCTGTCTTTTTCGTTGAGTAGAGGAACCCTAGGAGGGCCCATGGATGAGAACACCTTTGACGAGCTGGTGAGCGGGATTGAGGACCAGATGAACAGTGAGCGACTTCAGAAGCAGGGGGCTTACGCGGTGACGTCGGCTCGGATTGCTGGTCTCGTCTTCACTGAGGCCGTGGCCGGCGGTGTGCCGGCCTCCCTGGCTCAGGAGATGTCGGCAGATACCTGGATCGGCCTCATGGGTCTTCCGGTCGTTAGCTCGGAGGAGAACGACTGTGAGTGAACTCCCTACCCACCTGATTGAGTCCAGCAGGTACGGCTACAACCAAGGTGGACGGCATCGCCTCGCATATGGGAATGAACACGTACGCCGAAGCCTGCGTGGGCTCCTGGCCCGATACCCCGACGCACGTATCCGGGTTCTCTCGCTACCCGGCCTCTCTGAAGTGTCGTGGCACTTCCTTGTTGGCCGTTCCGCTGGTTTTCAGCATGAAGGAGAAGGACTCTGAGTAAGTCGATGCAGAGCGAGGCGCAGAAGTCGTTTATCCGGGACCTGAATGACCTCGTGAAGCGCTATGGACTGTTCATTGAGGCTGCCGGCTGCTGTGGGGAGCTGCTCGTTCTAGGCGGAAAGGGGCCGCTGGATCTGCGTTACGACTACGAGGAGAACGCCTACCGTGCCTTCTAATCGCCCGCACTGGGACGAGTGGGCTCTAGGGGTGGCGGACGCCGTAGCGGCCCGCGGGGACTGCACTCGATCTCAGGTCGGTGCCGTCCTCCTGGATCGCCGGCGCCGGCTCTGTGCGGCTGGCTATAACGGCACTCCGCCAGGAGAGAAGGGCTGTCTCTCGGACGGTTGGTGTCCTCGGGGCCGGCTCAGCTACGAGCAGATACCCAAGGGCTCAGACTACGGAAACTGCATCAGCATCCACGCAGAAGAAAACCTGTTGATTCACGCCAACCGCGAGGACCTGATGGGCGGAACGGTCTACATCACCCGGGCCCCGTGTTACAGGTGCCTCCCTCGCCTTCAGGCGGCTGGGGTCTTTCGCGTGGTGTGGCGCACTGAAACCGATTGGGAAGCGAAGGTGTTGGACTGGAAGAGAAAGCCGTGAACAACACCGGCGAAGAGGAGAGAGAGCCACTAAGTATTTCTGAGTGCGACTCAGAAGGCAGATTGGTTACCTGGGTTGCGACGGAGGCTCTTGGATCTCTGGCAGCCCATCGCCGCATCCTTGATCTCTTGTTCTCCCCGTAAGGCTTGCACCGCTGACGTATGATCAGGCCAACCACATGGGTGACCCCGGCGGCGCTCCAACGCCCCGGGGTCTGGCCAGTCTGGAGGGACTGACATGGGTAAGTCTGTCATATCTGCGATCAATGTTGCATCACGCATGATGCAACAATCGACGCTCCGCGCCGTTGACTACCTGCGGGTGTCCACCGAGGACCAGACCAAGGGTTACGGCATTGCCTACACCGGCAAGCGGACTGCTGCCCACATCCAGAAGAAGGGTTGGGCCCACGTTGGCACCTTCACGGACGAAGGCGAGTCCGGGACGCTGCCGTGGGAGGAGCGCGAGGGCGCTACCAAGATCATGGAGCTCGCGGTTCAGGTACCGCGACCCTTCGATCTCGTGTGTGTCTACGAGACACGGGCCATCGGCCGGCAGAACCGCGTCTTCTGGGAATGGGTCTGGAAGCTCCAGGATCTTGGAATCTTCGTGGCGGTTGTTGATGAGGATATCGACAACACCACTGAAGAGGGCGAGTCTCGTATGCGCGACAAGGCGAACGAGGCTTTCAAGGAGCTAGCCAAGATCCGGAAGCGCACGCAAGGCGGAATCCAAGAGAAGGCTGAGATGGGTGGCTTCCCCGGGGGCCAGGCTCGGTATGGGTATCGCATTGCTAACAAGGGCCTGAAGGGTGAGCAGGTACTCGTTCTTGATCTCTGCGACGGAGGCGAGGCGTGTACTCGTGCGGATCCGTGCGAGGCTCTGCACGAGGCCGAGACTCTGCGGCTTGCTCGGAAGATCGTGGTGCGGGAAAAGGGCAATTGGCGACAGACAGCCCTGTACCTAAACGCCGAAGGCTTCGTGACTCGGTCCGGTGTGCCTTGGACTCACGCCAACCTTCGAGGCCGCCTCATGGACGAAGACCTCTTGAACGGCCGGTATGTGTTCCGCAATCCGAAGAACGCACTACTTCAGGCGGATGGAACCCCTGTTTGGGGGCCTTCCATGACCATCGACATCCCCAGAATGTTTACGCCTGTGGAGGTAACTGAGCTGAAGCAGGCCACTGCGAAGCCGATGCGCAAGTCTCCCATCCCAGGGCGGGTCTACGTCATGTCTGGTCGGCTGAAGAGCCTGTGCGGTGGCCACTACGTAGGCAGCACCTCGTCAAGCTCCGGGAACCTGATCTACACCTGCAACGGCAAGTGGGAGCAGTACGCCGGCTCAGGCGGATGCAACTGCTCGCAGATTGCCGCCGACGGAGTTGAGAAGTGGGCTTGGGGGGCTGTCTGCAATCTCCTCGGCAGCGGTGATCGGCTTCAAGCGTTGGCAGAGGAGTGGGCCGGCAGCGCGAAGAAGACAACCGTGGACTTTGCATCGCGTCTGGCATCTCTTGATCAGAAGGTGGCCGAGAAGGATGACGCGATTGATCTCATGATGGCGGTTGCTGTGAAGCAGGTGACCCGCCAGGGGCTTACGGGCAACGAGGCTGAGGCCGCTGTAGAGCGGAAGCTCAAGCCGCTGTATGACGAGCTTGAACAGCTTCGCAAGGAGCGGGACGAGGTTCAGGTGTGGCAGGCGGAGGCAGCCACCGCGGATCAGCGAATGAAGGATCTTCAGGCGCTGGCCCGAACTGCCTCAGGCCGGCTTGACAGGTTCACCAGGGAACAGCAAGCGGAGTGGATGAACCTGCTCGACATCAAGATCAAGGTTCTTACTCCCCCGCCCCCCATGCACCGGGGTCTTCTGTGCCCTATCGGTGAGTGGTTCCGGGACAACGACAGGGAGGTGCCGATGCTCTGTGATCACGTCTGGGATCACATCGTTGAACTGGAGCGCTTTCCGCACAACGGCCTTGTGCCCCGTCAACGGGGAGGGCTCGCCCCTCGGACGGTCCTGGAGGCGTTCCTTGAGAAGGCGCGCACAGGGGTGGCTTGGCCTGAACTTGACGCTACGCACGGTTCTACGGGGCTAATAGGTCACTGGAGGCGCTGGAGTAAGTCAGGTCGATGGGAACGCGTGATGAGGGCCATGGAGGACTGCGACAGGGGGCCTGTGGCCCCCCGTCAGCAGCTTCCCAAGTTGGAGATGACCGGCAAGGTTCGGCCGGGTGTCATCCTCGCCGCAACTAGCGCCCGCGAGGCGGGCGAGCGGAACCACCACGCCCAGGAATCGGGCCCTTCGGCAGCGGCATGTTCGACATCAGGTCCCCCATGGCGCGCAGCTTGTCGTTCACCTGGGTGATCTGGGGACCGACCAGGACGCGGGGCAGCTTCAGCAGGGTGGTGCGCAGCTTCTTGAGCGGCACCTCGCCCTCGCCCGTGCCCACGATGAAGTCGTGCACCGGCACGCTGTCGGGCAGGATGCGGCCCATCTTCTTCTTCTCGTTCGCGAGAAGGAGCTTCACCCGGTTCGGGTTGCCCTCGCCGATCAGCACGACGCCGGCCTTGCCGACGGCCCGGTGGACGATGTCCTGGCTCTTGTTCATCGCGACGGCCGGGGTGGTCGTCCAGCCCCGTCCCACGTTGTCCAGTACGGCCGCGGCCGCTCCCGGCTGTCCCTCCATCTGCCCGAAGGCAGCCCGCTCGGCCCGTCGTCCGAAGACGATCGCCATCGCGAGGAACGCCACCAGGAAGCCCAGGATGCCCAGGTAGACCGGAGCGTCGATCAGGAAGCCGATCGCGAGAAAGACACCGAAGGTGACGATTCCCACGCCCGCGACAATCAGACCGACCTTCGGGTCGGCCTTGCGCGTCATCTTGTACGTCAGGGCGATCTGCTTCAGTCGCCCGGGGTTCGCAGCAGTCTCTGCGTTTGACTTCCTCGCCATAAAGCGAAGTTTACGTGGCCTGCGGGGTCCGGGTCGCCGCGGCCTCAAGTACGTGTTCGGTTTCGACCCGGTCCTTGGCCCGACGCCGGTCTTCGAGGACCGCCGTCCAGGCGTTCCGGCGGGCGCCGCTCATCAGCAGCGATTCGAGGCCCCGGAAGGCGTCTGACAGGGACGGGATGGCGATGGCGCGTACGGGCGCGGCCTGCATGATGTCGATCCCTTTCACGGTGCCGGTGTGTGCGGTGTGTGGATCCAGCGTCACTGACTGGTGTTACCAGCGCATGACCGGCGGGTCAATCGTGACGAAAGTTTGACGCGGCCCGCCGGGCTCTCCCTCGAGAAAGAGCCTAGGGGCCGCGTCGATGCGGTGTTACCCGTTAGTAATGCTTTGTGCGCGAGTTCACACGCTCGCGGCGTGCTTCTCCGTCATGTTGGTCGGCTCCGCCTCGTTCCTCGGGCGGACCCGCAACCTACGCTCCGGCTCGGCTGCGCTTCTCCATCGCCTGGGTGTACAGACGTCCAGCGCGGTAAGACGACCGGACCAGCGGGCCGGACATCACGCCGGAGAAGCCGATCTCCTCGGCCTCCTTCGCCAGCTCGACGAACTCGTCCGGCTTCACCCAGCGCTCGACGGGGTGGTGCCGCGGCGAGGGCCGCAGGTACTGGGTGATCGTGATGAGCTCGCAGCCGGCCTCGTGCAGGTCCTTCAGGGCCTGCGAGACCTCCTCGCGCTCCTCGCCCATGCCGAGGATCAGGTTCGACTTGGTGACCAGGCCGTAGGCGCGCGCCTTGGTGATCACGTCGAGGGAGCGCTCGTAGCGGAAGCCGGGGCGGATCCGCTTGAAGATCCGCGGCACCGTCTCGACGTTGTGCGCGAAGACCTCGGGGCGGGAGGCGAAGACCTCCTCCAGCAGCTCCGGGACCGCGTTGAAGTCGGGGGCCAGCAGCTCGACCTTGGTGTGGCCGGCCTCGCGGCCCGCCGTCTGCTGGTGGATCTGACGCACGGTCTCCGCGTACAGCCAGGCGCCGCCGTCGGCCAGGTCGTCGCGCGCGACGCCCGTGATGGTGGCGTAGTTCAGGTCCATCGTGACGACCGACTCGCCGACGCGACGGGGCTCGTCCCGGTCCAGGGCCTCGGGCTTGCCCGTGTCGATCTGGCAGAAGTCACAGCGCCGGGTGCACTGGTCGCCACCGATGAGGAAGGTGGCCTCGCGGTCCTCCCAGCATTCGTAGATGTTCGGACAGCCGGCTTCCTGGCACACCGTGTGCAGTCCTTCGCCCTTCACCAGGGCCTGCATCTTGGTGTACTCGGGGCCCATCTTCGCCCGGGTCTTGATCCACTCGGGCTTGCGCTCGATGGGGGTCTGGGCGTTACGGACCTCGAGGCGCAGCATCTTGCGTCCGTCGGGTGCGACTGCGGACACGACCGGCTCCCTGTGACTTCGATTCTTCGGCGCCCACCAGGGTACGCCCGTAATTCGTACGCTCTTACGTCCGGCCAACCTGCGGGGGACCGGGCTCATTCCCCTCGGCTAGCCGCCGACGGCGGGCTCTATCTCGCGCGGCTTCAGTTCCGCGTGCTCCAGTACGCCCTTCAGGTGACGCTCGACGACCGGCAGCACCTCGGCGATGGTGACCTCGCGGCCCAGTTCGTACGAGAGCGAGGTCACACCGGCGTCCCGGATCCCACAGGGGATGATCCGGTCGAACCAGGCGTTGTCGGGGTTCACGTTGATCGCGAAGCCGTGCATCGTGACGCCCTTGGCGACGCGGATGCCGATGGCGGCGAGCTTGCGGTCCTCTCGGCGCTGGCCGGCGTTGGACGGGGCGTACTCGGGGCCGTGGAGCCGGGCGTCGAACTCGTCGTCGCCGGTGCGCGGGTCTTGAACGGGCGCAGTGGAGACGGGCGCGCCGAGGTCGAGGGTGAGTCCGCCGAGCTTCGGGCGCTCCTCGATCGGGTCGCCGAGCACCCAGACCCCGGAGCGGCCCTCGACGCGGGTGGTCTCCACACCGAAGTCGGCGGCGGTGCGGATCAGGGCCTCTTCGAGGCGGCGCACGTGCGCGACCACGTCCACCGGGCGGGGCAGCTTCATGATCGGGTAGCCGACGAGCTGGCCCGGACCGTGCCAGGTGATCTTGCCGCCGCGGTCGACGTCGACGACGGGGGTGCCGTCGAGCGGGCGCTCGCTGGGATCGGTGCGCCGGCCGGCGGTGTAGACGGGCTCGTGCTCCACCAGCAGGCAGGTGTCGCCGATCTCGTCCGCGAAGCGCGCCGCGTGCACCCGGCGCTGCTCTTCCCAGGCCGCGGTGTACTCGACGGACTCCGGTCCGAAGCCCAGATGGACAAACCCAAGCTCAGCCACCGCAGCGCCTCCTCGTTGAACCTGCTGTGTGCACGTATCGCACTCAGCAAGGGTACGGCGGCCCCGCGGGTGGCTCGGCGGGGGTGGGCGACGGGGGATCCAGCGGGGGCCACGGCAGCTGTTTCGGCCTGCGCCGGCCCTTCGGCGGGCGGTCCGGGTCCTCGTCCGCGCGCGGCAGCCGCCGGTGGCCCTCGGAGTGGTCGTTGACCCAGCCGCACACCCCGCACGCGTAGCGGCCGTCGAGCCCCGCGATGTAGGTGCCGCAGCGCCGGCACTCGGCCTCGGTCAGCTCGGGCGGAGGCAGCGGAGCGGTGGATTCGGGGCGCTCCTCGGGAAGGTGCGCCCGGTGGGGCCGACGGGTCATGGGCGGCAGCCTATGCGGGTGGAGGGGGTCGGTCCGTAAAGAGCCCTACGCATTCTGCACACGATCGGATGAATGTGGGGCAGAGAGGGCGGTGTGAGCGGAGTTCGCCGCTACATTCACGCCGTTCACAGGGCCGGGACTCCGGTCCGTCACGTCAGGAGACCGTGGAGCCGATGACGGAACGACCTGCCCAGCGCGTCCCCAACCGGCAGCTCGCGGCGCTGATCGCGGAAGCCGGGTTCTCCAACGCCGGGCTAGCCCGCCGCGTCGATCAGCTCGGCCTGGAGCACGGTCTCGATCTGCGGTACGACAAGACCTCCGTGACCCGGTGGCTGCGCGGGCAGCAGCCGCGCGGAACCACCCCGGCGCTGATCGCGGAGGTCTTCACCCGACGCCTCGGGCGGCGGCTGTCCGCGCAGGACCTGGGGCTGGACGCCTGCGCGCCCGTGTACGCGGGGCTGGAGTTCGCGGCCACCCCGGAAGAGGCCGTGGACATCGCGAGCGGCCTGTGGCGCAAGGACTCCGGCTCGCACGCCGAGCTGCGGAAGATCGCCTTCACCCCGGCCGGGCTGGTCGTGCCCAGCCGGGACTGGCTGATCGGGCGGGCCGACGAGCGGGTCGGCCGCGGCGCCCAGCCGACGACACCGCCGGCGGCGGCCCGCGTCCCGGTGCAGGGCCGGGCCTCGGTGCCCCGGCAGCGGCAGATCGACCGGGGTCCCGGGCAGCGGGTGACGGGCGGGGACATCGCCGCCCTGAGATCGGTGAGCGAGCTGTTCCGCACGTTGGACCAGGCCTACGGTGGCGGGCACGCCCGGCAGGCGCTGGTGCGCTACCTGGAGCACGAGGCGGAGCCGATGCTCCGCGGGACCTACGGGGAGACCACCGGGCGCCGGCTGTTCGCGGCCGCCGCCGATCTGACCCGGCTCGCGGGCTGGACCTCCTACGACATCGCCGCGCACGGGCTCGCGCAGCGCTACTTCGTGCAGGCGCTGCGGCTCGCGCAGGCCGCGGGCGACCGGCCGTACGGGTCGTACGTGCTGGTCACCATGAGCCGGCAGGCGGTCTACCTGGGCCACGGCCGGGAGGCGGTGCAGCTGGCCCGCGTCGCCCAGCAGGGCGTCGGCTCGGGCCCGCCGCCGGTGGTGCAGGCGCTGCTGCACTCGGCGGAGGCGCGGGGGCACGCGGTGCTCGGCGAGGTCCGGGCGGCGACGGCCTCGCTGGTGCGGGCGGAGCGGGCGCTGGGCGCGGCCCGGCCGGGGGACGACGTGCCCCACTGGGCGCGGTTCTACGACGAGGCGCAGCTCGCGGACGAGTTCGGGCACTGCCATCGGGACCTGCAGCAGTACCGGGCCTCGGCGCAGCACGCGGAGCGGTCGCTGCAGTTGCGGGCGCCGGGGTACGCGCGCTCGCGGCTGTTCTGCCGGGTGGTGCTCGCGACGGCCCGGCTAGGGCTGGGCGAGCTGGACCAGGCGTGCGCGCTGGGCGCGGAGGCGGCTCAGCAGGCGATGGAGATGCGGTCGGTGCGGGCGGTGGAGTACGTACGGGACTTCGAGCGGCGGCTGGAGCCGTACCGGGACGCGTCGGCGGTGCGGACCTATCGGGACCGGGTGGCCGCGTTGTCGTGAACACCGGGAGCGGAATGCCCGGCTCCTCTGGCGTGAAGATCATCCTCTATGCGACGGTCCGCACATGAGAGATGCGACGCGCCGCAAGATCGGCATCGTCGCCGGGGTGTACCTGGCGATCGCCCTGCTTCCCGGACTCTGGGTCGAGGGCTTCGTCGGCGAGGATCCGGAGTTCGCCGACGTGGCCCTCGAGGGGATCATGGCCACCGCCGTGCTGGTCGTGCTCGGACAGATCATCCTGATCAGCCCCAGCTCCGACTGGCGCCGGGCCCCGGTGGGCGCCGTTCTGCTCCTCTCGCTACTGGGCTACGTGCAGGACTTCCTGCTCTGGCTGCTGATCTCCTGGGCCTTCGCGGAGATGGGGTCCGCGCTGCACGTGGACGGCCTCGGCACCATCGCCCTGGCGGCGCTGCTCACCCGGGGCCTGAGCCTGGCCCTGTTGTTGCTGCTGCCGCCGAGCACGGAGCACCGGGAGGAAGCGGTCGCGGAGACCGCATGAGATGAGGCCCGGCCCCGTTGCGAGGGGGCCGGGCCCGGCGTGGGTGGTTCTCAGGCCGCCACCGGGATCGCGGGCTCCGGGGTGGCCGGGAGCGGGATGCCGAAGTCGCGCAGGACGGCGGTGGTGGCGCGGCGGGCCGAACGCAGGGCGCCCTGGACCGTGTTGGTGTCGCGGTGGTCACCGCACACGTACAGCCCGGCCAGTACCCGCACCGGGCGTCGCGGATCGCGCGGCGGGGGCATGGCGGGGACGGCCTCCGGGGTGTGGTGGAGGGCCAGCAGCTCCCAGTCACGGGTGGCGCACTCGTAGAGCCGGGCGAGGCGCGAGGTGACCGTACGCAGGGGCGGCGGCGGGCCGAGCACGGTGGTGGTGACCAGGCTCCGGCCGCCCGGTGCCCGCGTCGGGTCGACCGCGCTCATCACGGTGGTGTGGGACACGGGCCACTTGGGGTCCCCGTCCAGGAGCAGCGAACCGTCCCAGGGCAGGGGTGTGGCGGTGGCGTGGTGCAGGACGGTGACCTCGTGGAACTCGGGCACGCGCAGGCCGGGCAGGAGCTCGGCGGCGGCGCGGGCGCCGGTGGCCAGGAGGACGGAGCGGCAGCTGAAGTCGCCGTGTTCCTCGGTGGTGACCAGGTTGGTCGCGACCGAGCGGACCCGGACGCCGGTACGGACGGTGCCGGGCGGCAGGGACTCGGCGAGCAGGTCGGGCAGGACCGCGGCCCCGCCCTCGGGCACGGCGAGCCGGCCGCGGGCGAAGGTGCGCAGGGCGAGGTCGGCGACCCGGCTGGAGGTGGTGAGTTCCGGGTCCCGCAGCAGGGTGGCGAGCAGGGGCCGGAGCACTCCGTTGACGGTGCGCGGCGGCAGGCCGCGGGAGCGCAGGGCGGCGTGGGCGGTGCGTTCGGGTCGGGCGAGCAGTTTCTCCTCGGGCAGGGCGGCGAGCCGACCGAGGGCCGCGCTGAGCCGCGCCTGGTCGAGGGAGCCGCTGGCCAGGGCGCGGGCGGGGGTGAGGGCCCCGGCCCTCAGTTGCCTTCCGTCGGTGTGGACGAGCACCCCGGGCGCGAAGGGCCGCAGGGTCAGGGCCTCCAGGCCGGGGGTGCGTTCGAGCTCCGTGTAGGAGGTGTTGAGCAACTGGCCGACCCGGTCCAGCCGGAAGCCGTCGGCCGACACGGTGGCCATCCGGCCGCCGGGGTCGTCCGCGGCCTCCAGGACGGTGACGGTGACCCCCGCTGCGATCAGGTGGTGCGCGGCCGCGAGTCCTGAGACTCCGGCTCCTACGATGACTACGTCTGCGTGGTTCGAGCTGCTGAGCACGTGCCCCTCCCCGAGGTCGGCGCGGCTGTGTGGGAATCCTCCTTCCCCCAACCGGCTCCGGGGGAACCCGAGTTCGGTGTGGTATTCCGGTCTGTTCCGGTCGCACGACGGTCGCATCCGGGTCACGAACGGTCGCACGCGGTCGCACGCGCTGCGGAACAGGGAGTTCAGAGGGCGGAGCGGATGGCGTCCTCGATACCCGGGTCCCGGAAGGCGAAGCCGGACTCCAACAGCCGGGCGGGGCGGGCCCGCTGACTGCCGAGCACGTCCGAGGAGAACTCCCCCAGCACGATGCGCAGCGCCAGGGCCGGCACGGGCAGCAGCGCGGGCCGGCGCAGCATCCGGGCCATGGCCGCGGTGACCTCGCGGTTGGTCAGCGGCTCGGGGGCGGTGAGGTTGACGGGGCCCTCGATGGAAGGGGTGTCGATGATGTGGCGCAGCGCCGCGACCTCGTCCCGGAGGGAGATGTACGACCAGTACTGGCGGCCGTTGCCGAGCCGGCCGCCGATGCCGGCGCGGAAGATGGGGAACAGCCGCCCCCAGGCCCCGCCCTCGCGGGCCACGACCAGGCCGGTACGAGCGAACGCGGTACGGATCCCGGCCTCCTGGGCGGGGGCGGCGGCGGCCTCCCACTCCACGCAGACCGAGGGCAGGAACCCCCCGCCGGCGGGAGCGCGCTCGTCGACTGGCCGATCGCCGGTGTCGCCGTAGTACCCGATGGCGGTCCCCACGACGAACACCTGCGGCGGCTCGTCCATCGCGGCCATCGCCCGCGCCAGGGCGGCGGTGCCGAGGACCCGGCTGTCGCGGATCTCCTTCTTGTACGCGGCGGTCCACCGGCGCTCGCCGACCCCGGCCCCGGCCAGCCCCACGACGGCCCCGCAGCCGACCAGTCCGGCCGGGTCCACGTGGCCGCGCGCCGGGTCCCACCTCACCTCGTCGCCTGCGGCGGGCTCGCGGCGGACGAACCGGACCACCTCGTGCCCGTCCTCCCGGAGGGACCGCACGAGTGCACTGCCGATGAGCCCGGTCGAACCGGTGACTGCGATGCGCATGCGCTCATCTTGCCCGGCTCCGCCGGGACCTGGGGCTCCGCCCCAGACCCCGCGCCTCAAACGCCGGCGAGGCTGAAAATTGCGGGCGGTTTGGGGCCGGGGGGGGGGTCGGCGGCCCCGGGCCGCGGGGCCGCCCCGGTCATATTGGGGGCGGCGGCCCCGGGGCGGTGG
>NZ_JBHWJY010000006.1:0-85382 GCF_042731135.1 Streptomyces sp. NPDC059874 | reverse complement strand
CTCTTGCCCAAATGTGGCCCGGCACCGCGGGCACCGGGGGCACCCCCCCACCCCCCCCCCCAAAACCCCGGGCGTGGCGTAAATTGGGGGGCGTTTGAGGCGCGGGGTGCGGGACGGAGCCCCGGGGCCGGGCGGCAGCCCGGTTCAGATGGCGGGCGGCGGCCCGGTTCAGGTGGTGGTGCCGAGCCAGGTGCCCACCGCGTAGGTGACGGCCATGGCCAGCGCGCCTCCGCACACGTTGCGCAGGACCGCGCGGAGCGCAGGGGCTCCGCCCAGCCGTGCGCTCAGCACCCCGCACAGGGTGAGGGCCGCCAGCACCGCCACCACGGTCACCGGGACCCGGGAAGACGGCCCGGGTACGAGGATGGCCAGCAGGGGCAGCAGCGCCCCCACCGTGAAGGCGACGAGGCTGGCGAAGGCCGCGTGCCACGGGTTGGCCAGTTCGTCGGGGTTGATCCCGAGCTCCACCCGCGCATGGGCCCGCAGCGCGTCCCGCTCCGTGAGCTGCTCGGCCGCCTCCCGGGCCACCGACCGGCTCAGCCCCCTCGCGGCCAGCAGCTCGGTGAGTTCTTCGAGTTCCGCCTCCGGTTCCTCCGCCAGCTCCCGCCGTTCCATGTCGAGCGCGGCCCGTTCGGAGTCCCGCTGCGAGCTGACGGAGACGTACTCCCCCGCCGCCATCGACAGTGAGCCCGCCAGCAGTCCGGCAACCCCCGCCGCCAGGATCGCCGAGCGGGAGGTGGTCGCTCCGGCCACGCCGACCACCAGGCCGGCGGTGGAGATGATCCCGTCGTTGGCACCGAGCACCCCCGCGCGCAGCCAGTTCAGGCGGGTGCTGATCTCCCCGCTCTGCGAGCCCCCGCCCGTGCCGTGCGCTTCGATGTGCGCCCGCGTCGGGCCCTTCGCGGAACTGCTGGTGCCTTCGTTTGCCGTCACGCCACCACTGTCCCGGCAGGCGCCGCGCCGGGCCACCCGGCGGGCCGGTCCGGGGTGCGCGGGCCCGGCCCCCGTACCAGGGTGGAGGGGTGAGACGCGGACGCGAGGATCCGGGCTGGCTGCGCGGGGAACCGCCGCCGCGCTGGGCCCTGCTCGCGCCCGCGGTGGCCCTGGTGGTGCTGGTGCTCGCGCAGCGGCTCACCCCGGGCGACGTGGAGATCGGCTTCTTCCTGGCCGGCCTGCCTCCGGTGGCCGCCTTCGCGTACGGCGCGGCCGGGACCGCCTTCTTCGCGGCCCTCGTGCTCCTGTTGCTCGGTGTGCCCGGCCTGGGCATCGCGCATGCCCGGGGCACCGACCTGGCCACGGTGGCCGCCGTCGGCGTGCTCAGCGTGGTGATCGCCTGGGTGCGGCGGCGTCGGGACGCGCAGCTGGTCAGTGTCCGGACGGTGGCGGAGGCGGCCCAGATGGCGGTCCTCCCGCCGGTGCCGCAGCGGGTGGGCGGGGTGGGCTGCTCCGGCCTGTACCGGG
The DNA here is from genome assembly GCF_042731135.1 of Streptomyces sp. NPDC059874. Taxonomy (NCBI): domain Bacteria; kingdom Bacillati; phylum Actinomycetota; class Actinomycetes; order Kitasatosporales; family Streptomycetaceae; genus Streptomyces; species Streptomyces sp. NPDC059874. The sequence continues at coordinate 83,921 of NZ_JBHWJY010000006.1, read as the reverse complement.
CGGCGCAGCGCGGCACCCTGGTCGGCGGCGACCTGTACGACGTACGGGCCGGGCCGTTCGGTGTGCGGGCGCTCGTCGGTGACGTACAGGGCCACGGTCTGGCGGCGGTCGCCACGGTGGCGGCGCTGCTCGGCGCCTTCCGCGAGGCGGTGCTGGACGACACGGGGCTGGCGGCGGTCGCGGCCCGGCTGGACCGGCGGCTGCTGGTGGACGCGACGGCCGCCTCCGTGGACCACCCGGAGCTGTTCGCGACGGCCGTGCTGGTGGAGTTCCCGCCCGGGCTGGACCTCGTACGGATCGTGTCGTGCGGGCATCCCCCCGCCCTGCTCCTGCGCGGGGTGGCGGTGGAGGAGGTGACGGTGGAGCCCGGTCCGCCACTGGGGCTGGGGCTCGCGGGGCCGGCCCCGCCGGCGGTGACCGAGCTGCCGGTGCGGCCGGGGGACCGGCTGCTGCTGCACACCGACGGCGTGACGGAGGCCCGCGACAAGGCGGGGCACTTCTATCAGCTGGCGGCGCGGGTCCCCGTACTGGCGAGGGACCCGGACGGCCTGGTCGCGGCGGTCTGGCGGGATCTGGCCGCCTTCACGGCCGGCGGTCCCCCGGACGACGTGGCCCTGCTGTTGCTGACACTTCCCGATCCGGGTGTGTACCGTGAGTGACTGCTGAACACTCACAGTGACGCCGCGATGGGAGTCGCCATGGCCATGCTGCTGATCAGAGGCAAGTTCGGTCGAGGGGGGCGCCAAACCGGACGGCGACACCCTCCCGTTCATCCCGGACGACGTGGCCGACTGGAAACTCGTGCCCGGGGACCATCAGATCGTGCCCAAAGCCGACGGTCCCGCGAGCATCCGGCTCGAAGGAGTCGATGCCCTGGAGACCCACTACGGCGAGAAGCCTCCGCACATCGAGCACCAGCCGCGGGGCCTCGCGCACGACGCCGCGGACGCGCTGCTGAAGTTCCTCGGCTTCGACACCGTCCTCCGCGACGAGGACGAGACCGTCGCCACCACCCCCGACGTCGTGTCCGGCTGGATCCTCACTCGGGGCGCCGACGCCTACGGCCGCTGCGTGGCCTTCGTCGGCAAGGGCACCCCGCCCGTGTACAGCGGCTACTGGACCGGCGTCGACGAAGACCTGCTGAAGCGGACCGCCAACCACCACCTGCTCCTCAACGGCCTGGCCTATCCGACCTTCTACTCGGGCCTGCCCGTGTACCTGCGCGAGCTGCTCACCGAAGCCTCGGAGAAGGCGCGGGCGTCCGCCAAGGGCGTGTGGGCGGTCGACAAGACCCTCCTCGGGGCGACGGTCACCGCGATGACCTCGATCACGGACGACGACACCGGCGCGGTGATCCTGCCGAAGCTGTTCCGCCGCCTGAAGGACTACCTGGACTTCACCGGCACTCCCGCGTCACTGGACTGCTTCCGCGCCTTCCTGGCCGGGGCGCCGGACGACCAGTACCGCCTCCTCCCCGACACCAAGAAGCTCTTCCAAGGCCTGCACCACATCGTCGAGGTCACCGACGACGTGGTGAGGATGACCCGCCCGGCCAGGGAGATCGTCTTCCAGGAAAAGTGAGCGGGAACCCGCCGGGGCCCGTGGCCCCGGCGGGCTCGGCGCGTGCCCGACCCGGCACGCCCGGCTCACGCCTCCTGGATGAACGCGCGCACCATCTTGCAGGTCACATTGGACGGCCGGTGGATCCCCGTCCGGACGGCCATCGTCCGGATCTTCCGGTTGGTGGCGCGACGGGCGTCGTACGTCCCCGAGTCGAGCAGGGATATCGCCAGTCGCATCGCCTTCAGGCGGCGGTTGTGGCTCTCGTACCACTCGCGGGGCAGCCCCGCCGGCAGCGGCTTCTTCTTGACGTGCTGAATCGTCATGGCAGTGGCCATCTACAGCCTCCCAAACGGTAGTTGGCTTCCTGTCGTTCTCCCTCGATTTTACTGGGGACCACTGACAAAAGCCCTGGCCGGGCAGGCCCTGGATAGGCTGGGAGCCATGGAGATCTGGATCAATCCCGCCTGTTCCAAGTGCCGCAGCGCACTGACCCTGCTGGACGCCGAGGGCGCCGACTACACCGTGCGCCGCTACCTGGAGGACGTGCCCTCCGAGGAGGAGATCCGCGAGGTGCTCGGCCGCCTCGGGTTGGAGCCGTGGGACATCACGCGCACCTCCGACCCGCTGGCGAAGGAGACCGGCGTACGGGAACTGCCGCGCGAGGAGACCGAAGAGGCGCGGGCGCGTTGGATCGCGCACCTGGCCGCGCACCCGAAGCTGATCCAGCGTCCGATCATCACCGCCGAGGACGGCACGGCCGTGGTGGCCCGCTCCGAGGAAGCGGTCCGCGAGGCACTGTCCCGCAAGGGCTAGTGCTGTGACCGGAAAGGTTCACCGGGTCACAGCACTAGGACAGGCCTAACCGGCGGCGAGCAGACGGGCGATGGCCTCGGCCCCCGTCAGCGGCAGCGCGTGGTGCGAGACCTCCGGCAGTACGTCGACCCGCGCACCCGGCAGCGCCGCCCGCGCGGCCCGGGCCGCGCGGGCGGCGTCGTGGCAGCGGGCGCGCTCGGCGAACACGATCCGCGTCCGGATCCCCGACCCGGTCAGGTCCGGGCGCGGCCCCGTGATCGGCCGGGCGGTGGGGAACCGGGCGGTCTCGTCCTGGAGTCGCAGCCAGGCCGGGTCGAGCACCGCCCCGCCGGTCTCCCAGTCGAGGAAGGACCGGATCCGCCGCGGGCTCGGCCGCACCAGCATGGGCAGCGCCCGCAGGACGTAGCCGGGCCGGAACCCCGCGAAGACCCCGGTCGGGTCGAGCAGCACGAGGCGGCCGAGCCGGGCGGGCCGGGCGGCCGCGTAGTGCGCGGCGATCCAGGCGCCGTAGGAGTGGCCGGCCAGGGCCACCGGGCCGCCCGGGCGGAGCCCGTCGAGCACTCCGTCAAGCCACTCGACCAGGTCCGCCACCGAACGCGGCGCCCGGCCCGCCGCCGGGACGCTGAGCCCCGGATCCCCCATCAGATCGACGGCGTGCACCCGGTGGGTGCGGGCGAGCCCGGCGGCGGCGCAGGCACCCCACACCGCGGAGGTGGCCCCGCCGCCGGGGAGGAGCACCAGGGGCGGGGCGTCGGCCGGACCGCAGCTGTTGACGCGGGTGACCCCGTACGGGGTGGGCAGTTCGGCGGCTTCGACGGCTCCGGGCCACCGGGCGAGCACCTCGTCGTACGCGGCGCGGAAAGAGCTGGTACCGGAAACCGTCCGGGACATGACCGACCTCGATCCCTCGCTGGGCGATAATCTCGCTCAACGAGAGATTTTAGGCGGAGGCGACGTGGGCGACAACCGGCAATCCGAACCCGAGCACGAACCCGAACACGAACCCGAACAGGGACTCGGAGCCGAACCGGAGAACCTGCGGCTGGTGCACCTGCTGCGGGCGGTGACCGTCGAGTTCGGCCTGCGCCAGGCCGAGTTCGCCGCCCGCAACGGCATGCACCCCACCGACGTACGGGCCCTGATCTGCCTGCTGGACGCGGACCGCGCGGACGAGCCGGCCACGGCGGGCCTGCTCGGCGCCCGGCTCGGCCTCAACTCGGCGGGCACCACCGCCGTGATCGACCGGCTGGAGCGGCTGGGCCACGTGGCACGGGTCCGCGACGCCCTCGACCGCCGCCGGGTGCTGCTGCGCGTGGAACCGCGGGCGGTCCGCCTGGGCCGGGAGTTCTTCGGCCCCCTGCTGGACGGGGTGCTCGCGGTGCTGGACTCCTTCGACCCCGCCGAACGGGACACCGTGCGCCGCTTCCTGACGGCCACCCACGCCGTCTTCACCACGCGGGAGCCCGGCGCATGACCACCCCCGACCCGGCCGGCGGCGCCGACCTGCACCTGGAACTCCCCGCCGAAGGCCCCCGGCGGACCGCCCTCACCCGGGCCCTGCGCGACGCCGTGCGCAGCGGGCGACTGGCGGGCGGGACGCGGCTGCCGCCGTACCGGACGCTGGCCGCCGACCTCGGTCTGGCCCGCAACGCCGTCGCCGACGCGTACGCCGAGCTGGTCGCCGAGGGCTGGTTCACCGCCCGCCAAGGGTCCGGCACCCGGGTGGCGGAGCGCGCGGCGACCACCGCCGTACGCGCCGGCGCCCCCGGCCCGTCCCCCTCCGCCCCTCGCCACGACCTGCTCCAGGGCAAGCCCGACCCCGCCTCCTTCCCGCGGAGCGCCTGGGCGGCGAGCGCCCGGCGGGCCCTCACCGCGGCGCCCACCGAAGCCTTCGGACCGGGCGACCCGCAGGGCCGCCCCGAGCTGCGGCAGGCCCTGGCCGACTACCTCTCCCGGGCGCGCGGCGTACGTACCACCCCGGCGAACATCGTGATCTGCTCCGGCTTCGCCAACGGCCTGCACCTCCTGGCGTCCGTCCGCCCCCGGGACTGGGCCGTCGAGGCGTACGGGCTCCCCTTCCACCACGGCATCCTCGAAACCTCCGGAGTCCGCGCCCACCCGATCCCGGTGGACGAGGACGGCGCCGGCACGACCGAACTCCCTTCCCGCGCCCGTACGTTGCTGCTCACTCCGGCACACCAGTTCCCGACCGGCGGCCGCCTCCTCCCGGCCCGCCGCGCGGCCGCGGTGGAATGGGCCCGCAGCACCGGTGGCGTCATCGTGGAGGACGACTACGACGGCGAGTTCCGCTACGACCGCAAACCCGTCGGCGCCGTCCAGGGCTTGGCCCCCGAGCACGTCGTGTACGCGGGCTCGCTCAGCAAGAGCCTCTCCCCCGCGATCCGCCTGGGCTGGCTGGTCCTCCCGGACCACCTGGTCGACCGGGTCCTGGCGGCGAAGGGCCTGCGCGAGTCCTGGGCGAGCGCGCTGGACCAGCTGGCACTGGCGGACTTCATCACGTGCGACGCGTACGACCGCCATGTCCGCCGCATGCGCAAGCGCTACCGGCAGCGCCGCGACCAACTGCTCTCCGCCCTCTCCGCCCAGGCCCCGCACCTGCGGGTCACGGGCATCTCAGCCGGCCTCCACGCCGTCCTCGAACTCCCCCCGAACCACGAGGCCCCCGCCCTCGCGGCGGCCCGCGCGGCCGGCCTCGCCCTGGACGGCCTCTCGACCTACCACCACCCGGCCGCCCCGCCCCCATCCCGCGAGGGCCTGGTCATCGGTTACGCGGCCCTGCCGGACGCGGCGTTCGGCCGGGCCCTGGACGCGCTGTCGGAGGTGATCCGGCGGGTGACGGCGTAGCAACGCGGGGGCGGGGCCGCCCCCGCGCCCCGGCTCCTACCGCGCCTCGCCCGGGGCCATGTCGTACGTGACCCACATGGTCCGCGCGGCGACCTGGTCGTACTTGGCGCGCGCCCGGTGGTTGTCGTCCGCCGTGATCCATCGCACCACGCTCCGGCCCCGCTCCGCCGCCAGCTCCCGCAGGGCGCCGAGCAGCAGGTCGGCGGCGCCCGAACCACGGTGCTCGGGCGCCACGAACAGGTCGTCGAGGAAGCAGCCCACCGTCGCGGACAGGGGCCGGGCGAAGGGGCGGTAGTGGGCCAGGCCGAGGAGGCGCCCGTCGGCGTCCTCGGCGACCAGGGCACCGACCTCGTGGCCGGGGTCGTTCACCCAGGACCACACGGTCGCGGCGGCCTCCTCCGTCTGCTCCACCTCGTAGAAGTCGGCGTAGCCGCGGTAGAGGGCGCGCCACTGGGCGAAGTCCCCGGGCCGGGCGGCGCGGACGTGGATGTCGGACATGTGGGAACCCCCGTACTCGGCAACGATGTCACCGATCATGCTGCAGCCGGGTAGCGGCCGCGTTGCGCCGCGGCGTCGAAACCCCGGCGTCCGGGGCGCCGTCGCGGACAGGTGCGCCGACCAGGACCGCGAGGACTCGGGACGACCGGCGGCCGTCGCCCCCATCGGCCCGTGGCTCGTAGGGTGGCCGGATAACGAATAGGGACGTACCGCACCAAAGGACCCACCGTGAACGAGCCGATGCCCACGACGCCGCAGCCGACGCAGCCCCAGCCCGCCGCCCCCTTCCCCCCGCCCCGCCGCGGGGCGGACTGGATGTTCGGCGGGGTGTACGGGACCGTGCTGGCCAGTGGGCTGCTGGCCGCGCTGGACCAGAAGGGCGGGGACTACACCCCCTTCTACGACGCCAGCTGGGTCCTCGTGACGGCGGCCGCCGCCGGGCTGGCGCACGGCTACTCGCACCACATGACCACGCATCAGCGCGGCTCCGCCGCCCACCGGTGGCACGTGCTCGTCCGGGCGCTGTGGAACGAGTGGCCGATGATCGCGGCCACCCTGCCCACCGTGCTGCTGCTGGTCGTCGCCGGGATCGCGCACTGGGACTCCCCCGGGGTGACGGCCGTGGGACTCGGCCTGAACACCGCGCTGCTGTTCGCCTGGGGTTCCTTCGTGGCGCTCCGGGTCGGCTACCGGATCGGTTCCTCGCTGCTCATCGGCCTGGCCGACGCGACGATCGGCCTCGCCATCATCGTGGCCAACGCCCTCATCAAATAGGGAGCCGTATCAAATGGGGAGCTGCGCCTCCGCCTCCGCCAGGATCTCCGTCAGCCGCGCCCCGAACTCCGCGCCGCACGGATCCGGCACTCCCGTCCGGGCCGCCGCGAGCAGCGCGTCCAGTGCCCGACCGTACGCGCCGGGTACGTCGCTCCAGCCGGGTAGCGCGTGCACGCCCTCCGTCCCGCGCAGTTCCAGCCCCACCCCGGCGGCCGCGCGCGGGGCGCCCAGGCTGAGGACGGCTGTGCTGGCCGCGCCGGAGCTGTGCCGCAAGGCCAGTTGGACCACGTCGGAGGGGCCCCGGGCGGCGCGTACGGCGGTGACCTCGCCGAGGATCGGGATCAGTACGGACAGCGCGTGCGGGCCGACGTCCCAGAGCCCGCCCTTCTCCTTGCGCCACGGCGAGTCGGCGTACGCGCTGGGCGTGCCGTCGGGCGGGAAGACGGCGCCGAGCCAGTGGGCGGCCGCGGTGAACCAGCCCGCGCGTCCCGCCTGCTCGTCGACCCACCCGGCGGTGGGCTCGGCGAAGCGCAGGGTGAGGAAGACGACGGAGGCGACCCCGTGCCGGACCGCCGCGTCGGCCACGGCGCGGGCGTCCTCCACGGTGGTCGCGACGGGCTTGTCCAGCAGCAGGTGGCAGCCGGCGGCCGCCGCGCGCACGGCGAGCGGGGCCTGGACGTCGGGCGGCAGGGCGAAGGCCACGGCGTCACAGTCGGCGAACAGCGCGTCGGGGTCTTCGTACACCTTCACGCCGTACTCGCGGGCCAGCTCGGCCGCGGCGTCGGGCCGACGGCCCCACACTCCGGCGAACTCGGACCCGGCGTGCGCGGCGAGGGCGGGGGCGTGGGTGCGGTGGGCCCAAGGGCCGGTACCCAGCAGCCCAACCCTGGGGCGGGGGTTTGCGACAGGGGTCAAATCAGACGAAATGCTCACGCGCCCAGTCTGCCCCACCCGGACGGACGCTCCGCCGGCAACCCGCGTCCGCCCCGCACAGCCCACCCGACCTGCGGCGTAAACCTCGGTAACACGGGGTTCACACATGGGCAACGGAAGGGAAATCGCGGGCGGGCACGCTGCGGTCATCACCGCAGCGATGAAGCAGCGACCAGCAGCACCCGCAGAGTCTGAGGATGGGGCCCGTGAGCTACAAGGCTGAGTACATCTGGATCGACGGCACCGAGCCGACGGCGAAGCTTCGCTCGAAGACGAAGATCCTGAGCGACGGCGCCGAGCTGCCGATCTGGGGCTTCGACGGTTCGAGCACGAACCAGGCCGAGGGTCACGCCTCCGACCGCGTCCTGCAGCCGGTCTTCTCCTGCCCGGACCCGATCCGCGGCGGCGACAACGTCCTCGTCCTGTGCGAGGTCCTGAACATCGACATGACCCCGCACGAGTCGAACACCCGCGCCCAGCTGCGTCCGATCGCCGAGAAGTTCGCCGGGCAGGAGCCGATCTTCGGCATCGAGCAGGAGTACACGTTCTTCGACGGCACCCGCCCGCTCGGCTTCCCGGTGAACGGCTTCCCGGCCGCGCAGGGCGGTTACTACTGCGGCGTCGGCTCGGACGAGATCTTCGGCCGCGACATCGTCGAGAAGCACCTGGACCACTGCCTCGCGGCGGGCCTGGAGATCTCCGGCATCAACGCCGAGGTCATGCCCGGCCAGTGGGAGTTCCAGGTCGGCCCGGTGGGCCCGCTGGAGGTCTCCGACCAGCTGTGGATCGCCCGCTGGCTGCTCTACCGCACCGCCGAGGACTTCAACGTCTCCGCGACGCTGAACCCGAAGCCGGTGAAGGGCGACTGGAACGGCGCCGGCGCGCACACCAACTTCTCCACGAAGGCGATGCGCGAGGACTACCGCGCGATCATCTCCGCGTGCGAGGCGCTGGGCGAGGGCAGCAAGCCGCTCGACCACGTGAAGAACTACGGCGCGGGCATCGACGAGCGCCTGACGGGTCTGCACGAGACCGCCCCGTGGAACGAGTTCAGCTACGGCGTCTCGGACCGCGGCGCCTCGGTCCGCATCCCGTGGCAGGTGGAGAAGGACGGCAAGGGCTACATCGAGGACCGCCGGCCGAACGCGAACGTGGACCCCTACGTGGTGACCCGCCTCATCGTGGACACCTGCTGCACCGGCCTGGAGAAGGACGGCCTGGTCTGAGCACCGGCCCCCTGAACACCGACGCCCGCCGAGCCCCCGTGGCCCGGCGGGCGTCGTTGTCGGTGGCGTGTGCGACGGTGTGCCCATGTTGGCTATCAGGATCCAGACGGAGCGCGGCGAGTCCTACGAGCGGCCCGCGCTCGGCGAGTTGTCCGAGGTGGTGGAGCGCATCGGCGCCGACGGGGACCGCTTCGTCATCGTCGAGCGGATCGTGGAAGAGCCGGACGTGTACATACAGGTCTGGCACGACGAAGGCGACGAGTACCAGCTGGAGCACCGGGACGGCTCCGCGGAACGGCACTTCCAGGCGTATCTGCCCACGGCCGCCGAGGTGGTGGAGGTGATGGCGCGCTGGGCCCGGCAGGAGAAGGGCTGGGACGTCGGGCCGGCCTGGGAGCGGCTGCGCCTGCGCTGAACAGGTGTCGGTTTGTCCCGGGTTGAGGGGGCACCTGTGTCGGAATTTGAGATTTCGATCCACGACGTGAGACGGGGCCTGCCCCCGGGCTCGGACGTCTGCTTGAATGGGGGCATGGCCGGCTACTCGTACACCCCGTCAGGTCGCAGCGACCTCGAACCGTTCTGGCCGTCCCGTCAGGATCACGATTACGACCGGGTGTGTTGCCGCGCGAAGAACGCGCCGGCCCTCTAAAGCCTCCGGGATCTCCTACCTGAGCTGCCCCAGGCCTTCGGTCTGCGCGGAACGACATCGATGACGTACGCACGTCTCCTGCCGACTCCTCCGCGTGAAAGAGCTGACCACTCATGACTAACACCCGCATCCTCGCTTCCGCCGCCTCCGCCGCGACCTCGCCCCTGAGCTATCCCCCCAGTCCGCGCCACCGGCTGCGCGCCGTGGACCGCGACGAGGTGGCCCGGGTCGCGGATCTGCTTCCGCCCGGCGCCACCTGGCTGCCCGCGCCCCAGCACGCCCTGCCGACCCTGCCGGGGCAGCCGCCGATGGTCGGCTACCTGGTGCTCGTGCCGGCCGACCAGCAGCCGCCGATCGCCTTCGCCCCGCACGCCGTGGCCGGACCGGCCCCCACCCTGGCGGACCAGGCCGCGTCCGGCGCCCCGGGCGACAACCTGGTCCGCATCGACTCGGCGCAGCGCACGGCCGAGGTCGACGGGAAGACGCTCGACCTGACGTACCTGGAGTTCGAGCTGCTGGCACACCTGGTGAAGCACCCGCACCGGGTGCACAGCCGGGACCAGCTGGTGACCACGGTCTGGGGCTACGGGCACGTCGGCGACGGCCGGACCGTGGACGTCCACATCGCCCGCCTGCGCCGCAAGCTGGGCGCGGCCCACCGCGGCGCGATCCAGACGGTCCGCCGGGTGGGCTACAAGTACGCCCCCTGACGAGCTGGTTGAGCGCGTACGCGTGGGCCCGTCCTCCCCTCGGGGGGTGCGGGCCCACACGCCGTTACGCGGCCTCTGCGCCGGCCTCGGCTCCGGCGGCCCGGCGGCCCGCGACGAAGCCCAGAGCCGCGTCGATCACGAGGAACGCGACCAGGCTGATCCCGAGCAGCGGGACGAACCAGCCGACCACGGCGATCACCGCGACCAGCGGCAGCAGCGCCGTGACCGGCAGCTTCCGCCAGGCGCCGCGCGGCTGGGCGCGACCGACGGACAGCCTGCGGTCCTTCGTCGGGCGGCGCAGCCACCACATCCGGTAGCCCCAGAAGACCAGGAACATCACGGCGACGGCGAGCGCGGCGAGCGCGATCTGGTTGGCGAGCCCGAAGGTCTTGCCCATGTGCAGGTCGATGCCGAAGCGGGTCATCTTGGCGAGCAGCGGGTAGTCGGCGAAGCGCAGTTCGTCGATGACCTTGCCGTCGGCGGGGTCGACGGCGACCGCGTCCAGGTGCACGGGCACCTGCTTGTCCTGCTCCTTGATCACGTACCCCTTGCCCTTCGCGGGCAGGGTGATGCGGAGTTCCTCGGTGACCCCGGCGGCGCGGGCGGCGTCCACGGCCTTGTCGATGCCGATGTCGGCGGTCGGCGCCGCGGGGGGCATCTCCTCGCCGGGGCCCATGGTGTGGCCGGCGTGCTCGTCGCTCCCGGCGGCGGCGCCGCCCGGCTTCAGCTTGGCGGAGACGCTGGGGGTGGCGCCGCCGAGGCTGTCCTGGAGCTTCCCGATGTTCTCGCCGGCGTGGTTCGACCAGGTCAGGCCGGTGGCGGAGAGGACGACGAGCCCGGCGACGGACCAGAGGCCGACGACCCCGTGCCAGGACAGGGTGCGGCGGCGGCCGGTGGCCTTTCGGTCCGGGAGGACGAGGTCCGCGCGCCGCTTGCGGCGGCGGCCGATCCACAGGGCGAGCCCGCCGAGGGCGACGACCCACATCCAGCTCGCGGCCATCTCGCTGTAGTTCCGGCCGAACTCGCCCAGGTGGAGGCTCGCGTGGAACTCGCTCAGCCAGGCCCGCAGCGGCAGCGCGTCACCGGACGTGGCGAGCTGCCCGCGCACCTCGGCCGTATACGGGTCGACGAACACGGTGAGGGTCTCGCCCTCGGGGAGACCCTTCTTCTCCATGATCACCCGGGTGGTGGCCTCCGCGTCGGGCCCGGGCCATACGGAGACGACCTTGCCCTCGGGTGCGGCGCCCTTGGCCGCCTCGACCTGGGCACTGAGCGGCAGGGCGCTGTCGCCGACGCGGGAGACGGTCAGCTCGTCGGCGTAGACGATCTTCTCGGCCTGCCAGGAACCGGCGTACAACAGCCCGGTGGTGGCGGCGAGGAACAGCAGCGGGGCGATCAGCAGGCCCGCGTAGAAGTGCATGCGCAGGAGCAGCGGCCGCAGGGCGGCCCAGCCGCCGCGGCTCTTGGGTATGGCGTTGGCGTCGGCGTCCGGGGTGCGGACGTCCTGAGCCTCGTCAAGGGACATGTCGAGTCCTAGGGGTTGGCGAAGACATGGGGAAAGCGGCCCCAGGTCTCGCCTTCTCCTCGCCGAGGAGTACGCCGGTCAGGCGCGGGCAGGACGGCCGGGGGCCGTGGTGCTGAACGCTCGGCGGGCGGGCGGCCCCCGGCGCACCACGGCGTGGGCGTGCAGGGCACCCCGCAGGCGGCGCGGCCGCTCGGAGCGGGGCCGGTGGGCGGGCAGGGCCGGCAGGGCGGCCACCCGGGCCCGGACGAGGGCGAACGCGCGCGCGAGCGGCCGGGCCGCGTGGAGCGCGGCGGCGCCCATGGTGCGGGCCAGCCGGAAGACGGCCGCCTCGCCCCGGGCCAGCCAGGCGGCGCAGAGCAGCCCGGCGAGCACGTGCGCGGCGATCATCCCGGCGCCCCCGTGCCCGACCAGGTCTGCCATGCCGGCCAGGCCGGAGGATTCCGCGCCCATCGCGCCCATCGCTCCCATGTCCATGCCCATGTCCATGTCCATGTCCGGCATGTGATGGTGCGCGGGAGCAGGCACGGGAACCCGCACAGGAGCGGGCTCCGCCATCTGGCTCCCGGAGAAGACGAGGTGCAGCGTCCCCTGTACGGCGAGCAGCGCCGCGGTGATCCCGACAGGGCCCCGACGCCGTCCGGCAACCAGCCAGGCGAGCCCGCCGGTCACCGCGAAAGCACCCAGAAGCCCCGCGAGGGGAATGTCCGTACCGGACATGTACGAATGCCCCGCCGCACCCAAAGCGACGCACATCGCCGCGAATACCGCGGCCCGCGTGGCGCGCATCGGCGCGGGGTTCAGAGACATGGCCGGGACATGTTCGCACGGGGCCCGGTGGTGCCCGCCAGAGGGCCGTATCCGATCATGGTGGCGTGAATCCGATTCCCCTGGGAGTGGTGTATTCCGGCGGTGTCCAGCTCGGGGCCCACGCCCTGGACCTACTTGAGCCGGCAGAGCGGGAGCAGCTGCTCCGGAGCTGCTCGACGAATGTCGACAATCTCGCCGCCGGGCGCTGGGAGACGCTGGTGACCAGCGCTTTCGTCGTCGAGGAACCGATGCCCCTGCCGTACGCCCTGCTGCTCGTCGCGGTGCTCGGATACGCGGAGTACGCGTACGGCGCCTGGTGGACGGCGGCGGTGTTCCTGTTCGGGCACGCCACGGCGACCCTCCTCGTGTACGGCGCCCTGCGCAGGACAACCGATCCGCGGACCCGGCACGCCCTGGACGTGGGGACCAGCTACGGATTCAACGCCGTACTCGGCGCGCTGACCTCGGCACTACCGCGCGGAGCGGTGCGCGCCACCGCCCGGGTCGGGCTGCTGGCACTGGCCGCCGCGCCCGTGGTCAAGCGCGGGCGGACCTTCACGGACGCCGGACATCTGGCGGCTCTGGGCATCGGCGTCGGGATCTCGCTGGTCCTCGATTGTCTTTCCGACGCGAAACATCGGAAAATTACACGAATCGCCACACGCGCCATATGACCCACGCGAACCACGCGAACCACCCGAACACCGCTACCGCCGGAGCCGCCACGATGACCGCCACGCCCTCCACCACCGTCGCCAACTTCCGCGACCTCGGTGGCACCCCGCTGACCGGCGGCCGCACCGTACGCCCGGGCCTGGTCCTGCGCTCCGGCCAGCTCGACCGGCTCGACCTCGACGCCGACCCGGCGGTGGCCGCGCTGGGCCTGACCACCGTCATCGACTTCCGCAGCGAGGCCGAGCGCACCGCGTACCCCGACCGGGTTCCGGCCGGGGTACGGACGCTGGTCGGCGACGTCCTGGCGGACAAGATGAACTCCGGCAAGATGCCCGCGGCCGCGCAGCTCAAGGACCTCCTGTCCGACCCGGTGGTCGCGGAGGAGCGGCTCGGCGGCGGCAAGGCGCAGGCCCTGTTCGGCGACGTCTACCGGTCCTTCGTGAGCTCCGGCTCCGCTCAGGCCTCGTACCGGATGCTGCTCACCGAGCTCGCCGTCCCGCAGGCCGGCCCGCTGCTCTTCCACTGCACGGCGGGCAAGGACCGTACGGGTTGGGGCGCCACGATCATCCTGTCGCTGCTCGGCGCGGACGACGAGACGCTGATGGCCGAGTACCTCTCCGTCAACCCGGCGGTCAAGCAGGCCTTCGCCCCGATGATCGAGGGCTTCACGGCGGCCGGCGGCGACCCGGACATAGCGCTCGCCCTGATAGGCGTCTTCCCCTCGTACCTGGAGGCCGCGCTGGACGAGGTCGCGATGCGCTACGGCTCCATGGAGAAGTACGTGCGCGAGGGGCTCGGCATCTCCGACGAGGCGGTCGAGGCGCTGCGCGACCGGTTGGTTGCCTGACGGCCCGTGTTCCACCCGAACGGGGGCGCCGGGAGCGGGTGACCATCCGACGATTCGCTCGTTCTGCTGAACGTGACTGCGCCGGATACCGCCACCCGCCCCCCGTCTCCCGTGCCGCCCGACGTCGAACAGGCCGAGGCGGCCATCGTCGAGCACTATCCGCGGCTGGTGCGGCTCGCCTACCTGGTGCTGCCTCCCGCGCTCGGCCGCAACCGCCGGGTGCTCACCGCCCACTCACTGGCCCAGCGCGCGCTGCCGCGCGGGCGACGGGACGCGGTGGCGGCCGCCGCGGCCGTGCAGGGCGGTATCCCGGGCGGGGCCCCCGGCGGGGTCCCGGGCCGGCGCCGCGACGGGACGGGCGACGCCGTCGACTCGGGGTACGCGTACGTACGGCTGCGCGTCCTGCGCACCGCCCTCGAAGCCGGGATTCCGCTCACCTTCCGGGCCCTGCCGCGCCGCGCGCAGCTCCCGCCGCTGCTCCCCCAGGTGTGGGGGCTGCGGCTGTTCCCCCGCTCGGGCGGGGCCGAGGAGCTCGCCCTCGACCAGTGGCTGGCCACCCTGAACGGGCCCGGCCGGGCCGCCTGCGTGCTGCGGGCGCTGGAGCGGCTGCCGGAGCCCGAGGTGCTGCGGGTGCTCACCGAGGCCGGGGTCGCGGACCCGGCCGCCGCCGTCGCGGAGTCGGGGGACCCGGCGAACGACGCCCTGTTCGCCTCCCCCGAGTTCGATCCGTGCGTGCTCCAGGCCCGGCCCACCGACCTGCTGCGCCGCCGCCGTCTCGCGCGGGCCGCACTCGCCGCCGGAGCCGCCCTCGCCGTGTGCGGGACGCTGCTCGCGCTGCCCGGCGGGGGCTGGGGCTCGGACGGGGCGGCCGCCCCGCCGTACGCCCGCAACGCCGCGGCCGAACAGGCCCTGGACCCGGCGAAGCTGGTCCGCGCCGAGCCCGCGCTCTGGCGCGCGTCCTCCCGTACGGACTTCTCCACCTGGCCCGCCCGCGGCGACCGCGCCGCCGACACCGCACTGCTGCGGCGGGCGCTGGCCGTCTGGGCGCGGCCCGGTTCCTCCGTCGTCGTCTCGGCCACCCCGGGCACGCCCGCCGGGCCGCCGATGGGGCCGGCGCAGCTGCTGTTCGCGGGCGCCGTCGACCAGGCCGTCGTGGTCCTGCTGTACGACGGTCTGCGCGTGGTCCGCTACGCCGAACCTCGTACGGGGTCCGCCGGCGCCGCCCTCGACTTCGCCCGGACCGACGGCGCCTCGGCGGACACCGCGACCGCGCTCGTGCTGAGCCGGGTCGACGGCAACGTCCGCTACCTGACCGCCCCCTGGGTCACCGGCGCGGCCCTGCGGGACCTGCTCAAGCCGGGCGAGGCCCCGGTGGCGCTGAAGCCGACCCCGGACGGGGTGACCCCGCCGGTGCCGAGCCCCGCCCCGGCGGGCAGTTGTACGAGCTGGAACGCGCTGGCCCTGACCGGCGACGGCACCACCCGACTGATCACCGACCTCGGCGAACTGACCCCGGCGCGGCTGACCTCGGGCGCACCGGGTGCCGAGCGCGACGTGTCGGAGGCCGCGGAACTCGGGGACTGGTCGCGGATCGCCTGCCTGCTGCCCTCGGTCCGCTCGCACGGGGTCCGTACGGTCAACGCCTGGACCTACGCGAAGCAGCCGCTGCCGGAGGGGGACGGGACGGCGACCTGGCTGTGCACGCGGGCCGAGACCTGGCAGGGGGCGGCCGACCGGGTGCAGGCGCAGTTCCTCGCCCCGGGCGCCCCGCTCGCCGCGCAGGCGGCCAAGGCGGAGGGCTCACCGGCGTGCGGTTCGCGGGAGCCCCGGGTACTGGCGGGCGTGCTGTGGAAGTCCCGCGCGGGCCAGTGGTACGTACTGGCGGCGGGCAGCGCGCAGTTCGCCTCGCTGTCGGTGTCCGGGGGCGGGGTGAACGGGTCCGCGAACGGAAACCGGCTGGCGGTGAAGGCTCCGGCGGGCGCGCAGGTCGACCTGTCGGGCAAGCTGACGGACGGGTCGAAGGCCGGGGCGCTGCGCTAGGCCAAGTCGTCAAAGTCCCGCCTGGCCGGCGTCCGGTGCCGCACCGGCGCTGCTTTGACGACAGGCCCAGCGGGTCGACGGGCCTGACGAAAAGGTCCCCCCGCCGGGCCGCGGCCGGGCGGGGGGACCTTTTGGCGACGGCGCGGTGGTCAGCCCCGCGGGCTGCCCGTCACGTCCGCGAGGCCGGACACGATCTCGGGGGACTCTTCGACGGCCCGGACCAGGTGGTCGACGATCGGGGAGTCGTCCAGGGTCTCGATGTTCCAGCTGCTCGTGATCTGGCGGAGGTCGAGGTCGTCGGCCACCGCGTCGAACGCACCGGCCGCCGCCCCGACGGCCGCGTCGCCCGCGGACGCACCCGTATCGGCGGAGGCCGCGGGGGCCATGGCGGCCAGGGCGGCAGCGGTCGCGAAGCCGGTCAGCAGGATGTTCTTGATCTTCATGCCGTGACCAACGAAGATCCCGACCGGACGTCACGCGCCCTCGGCCGCGCCCCGAAGGAAGTAGGCGCAGAGGGGTTTTCCTCCCTCCTACCCATCAGTACATTGACGCCATGTCTAATACGCCGCTCGCGCCCGCCCCCGTGGCGTCGGAACACATAGACCTGAACCCCCGGAACGTGTCCTTCCAATGGGAGGACACCCCGCTCCACTGGCTGCCCAACGACCCGTTCGCCGGGCACATGATCAACGTGCTGCACCTGCTGCTGCCCGCCGGTGAGCGGTGGTTCGTGCACGTCTACAAGCAGGTGCTCCCGTACATCACGGACGAGCGGCTGCGCGCGGACGTCGTCGGCTTCATCGGCCAGGAGGCCATGCACGCCGCCGCGCACGACGACGTACTCCCCCACCTGAAGCGGCTGGACCTGGACCCGACCCCGTACACGGCGCAGGTGGACTGGCTGTTCGAGAAGCTGCTGGGCGACAAGACCCTGCCGCCGGGCAAGGCCCGCCACTGGTGGCTGATGGAGCGGGTCGCGATGATCGCGGCGATCGAGCACTACACGGCGTTCCTCGGCGACTGGGTGCTCAACGCGGAGGAGCTGGACCGGCGCGGCGCCGACCCGATGATGCTCGACCTGCTGCGTTGGCACGGGGCCGAGGAGGTCGAGCACCGCTCGGTGGCCTTCGACCTCTTCATGCACGTCGACGGCAACTACCGGCGCCGGGCCCGCACGTGGGCGACGGCCTTCTCGGCGCTGGTCTTCCTGTGGCAGCGCGGGGTGCGCTTCTTCATGGAGAACGACCCCCACCTGGTGGACGGCAAGGCCTCCTTCGGGCAGTTCTTCCGGGCCGGGCAGCAGGGCGTACTGCCCTCCACGGGCGCGATGCTGAAGTCCATCCCGAAGTACCTCTCCCGTACGTACCACCCCTCGCAGGAGGGCTCGAC
The DNA here is from genome assembly GCF_042731135.1 of Streptomyces sp. NPDC059874. Taxonomy (NCBI): domain Bacteria; kingdom Bacillati; phylum Actinomycetota; class Actinomycetes; order Kitasatosporales; family Streptomycetaceae; genus Streptomyces; species Streptomyces sp. NPDC059874. The sequence continues at coordinate 66,607 of NZ_JBHWJY010000006.1, read as the reverse complement.
GGCCCAGGCGGTGGCCTACCTGGCCTCCTCCCCCGGAGCCAACGGCGGGCACGGCGGGGTGAAGGCATGAGGCGCGCCCTCACCGTCACCGCCGTCGCCGGCGCGGCCTGGGTGGCGAGGCGCGCGCTGAGCCGCCGCATCGGGAGGTCCCCGCTCTGGCCGCTGCCCGCCCTGGAGAACCCGATCTCCGGCTACTCCCCGCGCCGGCCGCTGCGCGCGCTGATCGTCTCCCGTACGGAACCGGCGCACGGTGTGCTGCAACTGACCCTGGAGGCATCCGACCTCCCCGCCTGGGCCCCCGGCGCACACGTGGACATCACCCTGCCCTCGGGGCTGGTCCGCCAGTACTCGCTGTGCGGGGACCCGGCGGACTCCGACCGGTACACGATCGCGGTCCGGCTGATCGAGGACGGCCGGGGCGGTTCCCGCGAGGCGCACGCCCAGTTGGTGGAGGGCGCCGAGCTGGAACTGCGGCCGCCGCGCAACCGCTTCGAGCTGGTCCCGGCGCCCTCGTACGCGTTCGTCGCGGGCGGCATCGGGATCACTCCGATCCTCCCGATGCTCCGGGCCGCCACGGCTGCGGGCGCCGACTGGACCCTGCTCTACGGGGGCCGCTCCCGCGCCTCGATGCCGTTCCTGGACGAACTGGCGGCGTACGGGGACCGGGTCACGGTCGTCCCGCAGGACGAGGCGGGCCTGCCCGACCTGTCGTTCCTCTCCGGTACCCGGCCCGGCACGCTGGTCTACTGCTGCGGCCCGGACCCCCTGATGGCGGCCGTCACGGCGACCGCCCCGGACCCGGCCGCGGTCCACCTGGAACGCTTCACACCATCGGCTGCGCCCGGCCCGGCGAAGGCCTTCACGGTCGAACTCCACCGCTCGGGGCGCGAGATCGAGGTCGGCGCGGACGAGTCCACGCTGGCGGCGGTCCGCCGGGAGCTGCCCGCCACCCCCTACTCCTGCGAACAGGGCTTCTGCGGCACCTGCCAACACCGCGTCCTGGCGGGCGAGGTGGACCACCGCGACGAACTCCTCACCGACGGCGAACGCGCGGACTCGATGCTGCTGTGCGTCTCGCGCGCGAAGGGGGACCGCCTCGTCCTGGACCTCTGACCTGTCCGAAGTAGGGTGTCGGCATGACAACCGGCGTGCAGCGCAGGATGGGTGTCGAGGAGCGGCGGCAGCAGCTGATCGGGGTTGCCCTGGAGCTGTTCAGCCACCGCTCGCCCGACGACGTGTCCATAGACGAGATCGCGGCGGCCGCGGGGATATCCCGGCCGCTGGTCTACCACTACTTCCCCGGGAAGCTGAGCCTGTACGAGGCCGCGCTGCGTCGGGCGGCCGACGAGCTGGCGGCGCGGTTCGACGAGCCGCGGGAGGGGCCGCTCGGGGCCCGGCTGCTGCGGGTGATGGGGCGGTTCTTCGCCTTCGTCGACGAGCACGGGCCGGGTTTCTCCGCGCTGATGCGGGGCGGTCCGGCGGCCGGGAGCAGCCGGACCAACGCCATGATCGACGAGGTCCGGCAGGCGGCGTACGAGCAGATCCTCACCCACCTGGGCATCGGCGTGGAGGATCCGCCGGCCCGCCTCGAACTCGTGGTGCGGTCCTGGGTGTCGCTCGCCGAGTCCACCGCGCTGATCTGGCTGGACGGGCGCCGGATCCCGCGCGCCGAGCTGGAGTTGCAGCTGGTGCACGACTTCGCCGCGCTGGCGGCGGTGAGCGCCGCGTACGACGCGCAGATGGCGGGGATCCTCGTACGGATCCTGGCCGACGAGCCGGCCGACGGGCCGTTCGGGGAACTGGTCGGACGGCTGGCGGCGCTCGTTCCGGCCGGGGTGCCGGGCCCACGATGATCACGAGTGGCGATAATGCCCGCGTGATCATTGACGACGGGATCTTGTTCCGGCAGGCCGAGGAGAAGGACGCCGACACCCTGGCGACGCTGTACGACCAGGCGGCCCGGTGGATGCGGGACAACGGGATCGACCAGTGGAAGCCCGGCGACAAGGACGCCGACCACTTCCGAGCGCGGATGCGCGACGGGGAGGTGTGGCTCGCCGGGGACGCCGACGGACGGGTGGTCGGCGCGTACGAGCTGTGGTGGTCCGACGAGGAGGCCTGGGGCGTCCAGCCGCCCGTGGCGGGCTACGTGCACCGGCTGATGGTGGAACGCGAGGCCGCGCCCGCCGGATCCGGGCGCCGCATGCTCGAACACGCCGAGCGGCGGATCGCGGGGACCGGGCGGGAGCGGGCGCGGCTGGACTGCGTCTCCACCAACCCCCGGCTGCTCGCGTACTACCAGGGCGCGGGCTACCGGGTGGTCGGGGAGCTCCCCAACAAGGTGGGGAAGGACGGCAGGGTCTACGGGGTGATCCTGCTGGAGAAGCGGCTGGACCGGCTCACGGTCGTGTGAAGACCGAGACCGTACGGGCCGGGACGGTGAACTCTCCTGTCCGCGCGTCGTAGGTGGACTGCCTGACCGTGGCGTCGGAGCCCGCCGCCTGCACCGGGTGCAGGGCGAACGCGGTGCCCGCGAGGGCGGGGACGCGCTGGGGCTGGGCGGTGGGGGTCGCGTTGAAGACCACCACCAGGTCCCCGAGGGTCATCGTGATCACGCCGGGGGTCTCGTCCTTGCCGGAGAGCGGGAAGGCGAGCCGGCTCTGGACGGCCTCCGCCGTGGTGAGGGCGAAGGCGGGTTCCGTCGTACGGATCCTCAGCAGGTCCCGGTAGGCCGCCGAGGTGGCGGTGATCTCCGGGCAGCCCGGGGCCGGCGCCGCCAGCAGCGGCTTCGCGTGGACCCACTTCGAGGCGTTGTCGGCGGCCGGGGGCAGGCCCCGGCCGAAGCCGTTGCCGTCGCGGCAGTCCCAGTGGAGGGCGTTGAACCAGTCGCCGCTGTCGTAGGAGTTGCGGTCCAGGGACTTGGAGCGGAGCAGGTCCGTGCCCGCCTGGGAGAGCGCCGGGCCCTGGGAGAGGGCGGCCGTCGCCATGGCCAGGACCTGCATGCGGGCCCGGTCGGCGGTGCTCGTGCCGGTGGGCAGCTTGTAGGCGAGGGCGTCGTACAGCGACTCGTTGTCGTGGGCGTCCGCGTAGGCGAGGGCGTCGCCGGGGGCGGCCGCGTAGCCGGCCGGGGCCCCGTTGTAGTCCAGCTCCGAGCCCTTGATCCGGCGGCCGGTGGTGTCGGTGAAGGCGTACGAGGCGAGGTTGCCGGACAGCCCGACCTTGATCAGGTCCTGGGCGTGCAGGAGGCGGGCCTTCTGCTCGGCGGGGGTGCCGTTGGCGGGTGAGGAGTTCGGCTCGGTGAACAGTCCGGAGGCGAAGCCCTGGACGCGCGGGTCCTCGTCGAAGGGGCCTCCGCCGCGGACCGCGTCGCGCGCCCGGTCGGAGAAGGTGGCGATGCCCGTGCCGGCCATGTTCTTCTGCGTGGCCTGCACGAAGCGGGCGTCGTCGGCGATCTCGCCGAAGTTCCAGCCCTCCCCGTAGAGGACGATCTTCTTCCCGTCGACCCCGTCCTTGGCCGGGGTGAGCTCGTCGAGGGCCTTGCGGACCGCCAGGATGTTGGCCTTCGGGTGGTGGCCCATCAGGTCGAAGCGGAAGCCGTCGACCTTGTACTCCTTCGCCCAGGTGACGACGGAGTCCACGACCAGGCGGCCCATCATGGCGTTCTCGGGAGCGGTGTTGGCGCAGCAGGTGGAGTTGGCGACGCTGCCGTCGGCCAGCAGGCGCTGGTAGTAGCCGGGGACGACGCGGTCGAGTACGGACTTGTCGGACTGACCGGCGGCGACGGTGTGGTTGTAGACCACGTCCATGACGGTGCGCAGCCCGGCCCCGTTGAGCGACTGGACCATCCTGCGGAACTCGACCGTGCGGGCCGTGCCGTTCGGGTCGCTCGCGTAGCTGCCCTCGGGGACGGTGTAGTGCAGCGGGTCGTAGCCCCAGTTGTAGGCGTCCTTGGCGGCCGCGGCGGCCACGCAGGCCTGCTGCTGGTCGGAGTCGGGCGCGTACACCTTGAGGTCACAGGCCGGTTCGGTGCGGTCGGCGGCCTTCTCGGGGATGGTGCCGATGTCGAAGGCCGGGAGGAGGTGGACGTACGAGGTCCCGGCGCCGGCCAGGTCGCGCAGGTGCCGCATGCCCGCCGAGTCGGTGTCGGTGAAGGCCAGGTACTGGCCGGGGTGCGTGCTGGTGCGGTCCGCGACGGAGAAGTCACGGACGTGCAGCTCCTGGATCTGCGCGGAGGTGAACGGGACGGCCGCGGGCTTGCGCAGCTCCTTCCAACCGGGCGGGGCCAGGTTGGGGTCGGCCAGGTCGACGACCAGGCTGTGGGTGGAGTCCGCGGTCAGGGCGGTGGAGTAGGGGTCGGTGACCAGGTTGCGGACCACCTGCCCGGTGCTCGGGGCCCACACGGTGACGGCGTAGCGGTAGCGCTTGCCGCGCCAGTCGCGCTCGCCGCGCACCGACCAGACGCCGGTGGCGTCGTCACGGCGCATCGGGAGGGTTCGGCCTTCGAGTTCGAGGGAGACCTGCTGGGCGGTGGGGGCCCACACGGACAGCGTGGGCCGGCCGTCCTTGAAGACCGGCCCGAGGGCGGCCGTGGTGGCGTACAGGTCGTCCAGCACCCCGGCGAGCTGCACGCCGGTGGCGGCGAGGACGGCGCCGTTCGCGGCGCGGGCGCTCACGACGAGCTGCCCGCGCAGGGCATCGCGCACGCGGTCCCGGTCGCGGGGGTCGACGGTGAAGGCCGCGTACGAGGCCAGGTGCGGGAACTTCTGCTTCTGCGCGGCGGTGAGCTCGGACCGGGCCCCCAGCCGCAGCCACTGGGCGCCGCCCTCGTTCAGGGTGCCGTTCGCGGCCTTGACCGCGCCTTCGCGGGAGGCGAGGAGCTGCACGGAGGCGGCGGAGGCGGGGGCGTTCCAGGCGAGGGTGTCGCGGTCGATCCACACGGCCTGGGCCTTGGCGAGGTCCAGGGCGGCGGAGGAGCCGGCGGGCTGCGGGAGGAGGTACTTCTCCTTGCCGCCCAGCATCCAGACCTCGTGGCCGGTGGCCTTCAGGTCGAGGGACTGGTCGGAGGGGAGGTCCTTCTCGTCGCCCTTGTGGAGGATGTAGCTCAGGGAGGTCGCACCAGCCCCGAGCGGCACCTCGTACACCGCGCCGTAGGAGTCGGTGCGGACGGGCATCAACGGCTTGGACCAGTCGGTCGGGTCGGCCGCTCCCGTCCAGACGTGCAGCCCCCAGCCGTCGTACGCGCCATCGGGCCGCTGGTAGTGCAGCACGGCCTTGGACGTGTCCTGCGGCGGGTGGGCGGGCCGCTCGGAGCGGGCGGGCTCCTTGCCCTGCTCCAGCCAGATCTCGCCGGTCTTCGTCACGTCGATGGTGCGGTCGGCGGAGACGTCCTTGTTGCCGTCCTTGTCGATGACGAGGTAACCGACCGAGGAGGCCCCGGGCTTCAGCCGCACGTACGCGAAGGCCCCGTAGGCGTCGCGGCCGGTGAAGTCGTGGCCGGCAGGCCAGGGGGTCTGCTCGCCATCGGCGATGTCGCCCCAGGCGTAGAGCCGCCAGTCGGTGTAGTCGCCGTCGGGTCGGTTGTAGTGGACGACGGCGTAGTCCCGCTGGGTGGCGGTGGGCACCTCGGCGGGCGGGGCCTGCCCGGCGACGGACTCGGCGAGCGCGCTCGCGGTGCGGCCGGTGGCGTCGACGACGACGGCCTTGTAGCGCAGGGCGGTACCGGCCGGGGTCTTGGCGTCGACGTGCTGCGTGACCTTGTAGGGCGCGTGGTCGGCGGAGCCGAGGACCTGCCACGTGCCGTTGCCGGTCTGCGCGGCGAAGACGACCCGGTTCAGCCCGCCGCCGGTCACCTCGGCGCTCAGGTCGACGGTTCCGGTGGCGCCGGGCGCCGGAGCCTTGAGGGTCAGGGCGGGCTTGGCGGCCGGGGCGGCGAGCGGGGCGGCGCCCTGGAGGACCACCGACCCGAAGGCGGGGACGGAGACGGCGAGCTTGCCGGCGGCGGAGGCGCGGATCAGCGTCGTGGTGCCACCGCCGTACAGGGTGCGGTACTGGGCGCCGGCCGGGGCATCGATCTCCACGGTCCTCGCCTCGCCCCCGTTGTTGGCGGCGACGAGGTACTCGGTCCGGCTCCGCGCGTCCGTCCGGGCGAAGGCGTAGACGGACCCGTCGGCGAGCCGCTCGCTCTGGACGCCGTCGCGCAGGGCGGGGTGCTCCTTGGCCAGCTTGGAGAGAGCACTGATCTGCTTGTAGAGCGGGTGACCCGGATCGTAGGCATCGCTCGCGTGTGTGCGCACCGTTCCGAGCTGATCGTCATCCAGGTAGTCGGCGACCTGCGAGGCGAACAACGTCTGCCGGGCGTCCTTGTCACCACCCGCGCCCGTGAAGCCCTGCTCGTCACCGGAGTAGATCACCGGGTTGCCCCGGGAGAAGAACATCAGCTCGTTGGCGAGCCGGTACCGGTCGAGCAGCTCCTGCTCCCCCGCCCCCGGACGGTCCTGCTTCAGGAAGGTCCCGAAGCGGCCCATGTCGTGGTTGCCGAGGAAGGTGACCTGCTCGTAGGCGTTGGCCTTGTCCGTCGTGTACCGGTAGTCGTCACCGAGGACGCCGGCCAGCCGCGAGGCGCCCGCGCCCTGGGAGGCGTACGCGCGGATCGCGTCCTGGAGCGGGAAGTCGAGGGTGGCGTCGAGCCGCCCGCGCGTCACGTACGGGGAGGTGACGGCGGTGTCGGCGGAGTAGACCTCGCCGAACATGAAGAAATCGTCCCGGCCGCGCTTCGCCGCGTACTTGTCGAGCGCGGTCGCCCACTGGCTCCAGAACTCGAGGTTCACGTGCTTGACGGTGTCGATCCGGAAACCGTCGATGTCGAAGTCCTCGACCCACCTCTCGTAGATCTTCTCCATCCCGCTGACGACCTCGGGGCGCTCGGTCCACAGGTCATCGAGACCGAAGAAGTCGCCCTGCTCGGAGGACTCGCCGGCAAAAGTCGAATCGCCCCGGTTGTGGTACATCGTCGGATCGTTGAGCCAGGCGGGGGTCTTCAGGCTCTTCTTCGCGTCCGGCACGAACGGAGTCCTCGGGAAGGACTCCCCGTCCACCTTCGGGAACTTCCCCTTCTCGTTCTCCTGGCGGCCCGCCGCGGCCGCTTTTGATTCAAATACGGCCTTGTCGTCGAAGGGCACGCCGTCCTTCGTCAGATACGGAAACGCCCCCTTGGACAGATACGAGTACGACCCCTCCCGGTAGTCGACGACATCGGCGGTGTGATTGGTGATCACGTCGAAGAAGACCTTCATCCCCTTCCCGTGCGCCTTCTCGACCAGGCGCTCCAGATCGGCGTTGGTCCCGAAGTGCGGGTCGACCTGGGTGAAGTCGGTGATCCAGTAGCCGTGGTAGCCGGCCGAGACGTCGTCGCCCTTCCCCTGCACCGGCTGGTTCTTGAAGATCGGCGCCATCCAGATGGCGGTCGTCCCGAGCCCCTTGATGTAGTCGAGCCGGTCGGTCAGCCCCTTGAGGTCACCGCCCTGGTAGAAGCCCTTGTCCGTCGGGTCCAGGCCGGTCTCCAGCCGGCTGCCGGTCAGCCCGCCCCGGTCGTTGCGCGGGTCGCCGTTCGCGAACCGGTCCGGGAGGACGAAGTAGAACTGGTCCCGGGTCAGGTCGTGCCGGGCCGGCTCGGCGGCGAGCTTCGCGTCCGAGGGCGGGGCCGGCGGCTTGGCCGTGGCAGCCGCGGCAGGGAGGGCGGGCAGGAGCGTCACGGCCAGGGCGGCGGCGAGAACTCCTGCGGCAGGGCGTATCAAGGCGGGTCTCCTTGTGTACGTGTCACATATCGCATGTCGCATGTCGCATGAATAAGGGCCGCCCGGCGGTGGCGGGGTTGGTGGTGCCGGGCGGCCCTGGTCTGTGGGGCGGGCGGGTCAGCTGCGCCAGGTGTCTGCCAGCGTGACCTTGCCGCTCGCGGGGACGGTGGCCGTGCGGTTGGCGCCGCTCTCCCAGGTGACGTTGCCGGAGGCGTCCTTGCGGATGTACTTGTACGCGAAGGACGTGCCGGCCGGGAGCGTGACGTCGAGCTTCCAGACGGGGTAGGCGGCCGGGTCGAGCTTCAGCGCGCCGCTGGTGTTCCAGGCGCCGAGCTCGGCGCGGTCACCGACGACGTGGATGTTCTGCCCGAGGACGGTGGTGGCGTTGACGGCGAAGGAGGCACCGGAGGTGCTCGCGGGCGGCGGTGTCGTGCCGCCGGAGCAGGTACGGGCGTTCACGTGCAAGGCGACGGCGGTCCCGGCGGCAAGGGTGGCCGTGAACCGGCCGGCGGAATCCACGGTCACCGCGCGCCCGCTCTGCACGTCGCAGTAGTCGCCGGCCGCGAGGGAGGTCTGGAAGGTCCGGGTCAGGGCCGTCCCCTCGTGGTTGATCGCGACGTACGCCTTCGTTCCCCGCCCGAACGCGATCTGGTCGCCGCCGTTGTCCCACCAGCCGGTGACGGCCTGGCCGCGGGCGGCGTTGCGGAAGCCGACCATGGAGGCGATCTCCCGCCAGGCGTGCTGGCACTTCCATCCGTCGGCGTAACAGGCGCTCACCGCGCCGCCGTTCGGCGGGCCGGCGTCCTTGTCGGTCCACTCGTAGCCGGAGTGCACGTCGGGGGAGCCGTAGGGCCAGGCCAGCATGAACACACTCGCCAGCGTGTAATCGGACCCGTTCTTGTAGTTGAGGGTGTCGCCACCGCGTTCGGTGTCGTGGTTGTCGACGAACACGGCGGACTGCCCGCTCGCCATGTACCCCCACGCCTCGCCGAAGTTCTTCAGATAGGCGAGGTTCTCGTTCTGGAAGACCCGCTTCAGGTCCCGCGCGTACCGGAACTCCTGCACGTCACCACTACCGAGGTACTCGGCGGGCGACACGGCCTCCCCGGCCCCGAATATCGCCTCCTGCTTCCAGTAGACCCCCGGATTGGTCAGCCGGGACTTGATGTTGGCGAGGTCGGCGGCGGGCATGTGCTTGGTGGCGTCGATCCGGAACCCGTCCACCCCCAGGGACAGCAGGTCGTTCAGGTACCCGGCGATCCGCCCCCGCACGTACTCCTCACCGGTGTCCAGGTCCGCCAGCTGCACGAGCTCGCAGTTCTGGACGTTCGCCTTGTCCTGGTAGTTGGAGATCGTCGCCCGACAGTCGTCCATGTCGGAACCGGAGTAGACGCCGGGGTAGTTGTACTTCGTGTACGAACTCCCACCCGTCCCGGTCCCGTCCCCGGCGGCCATGTGGTTGATGACGGAGTCCGCGACGACCTTCACCCCGGAGGCATGACACGCATCGACCATGCTCTTGAAAGCGGCCCGATCGCCGAGCCGCCCGGCGATCTTGTAGCTGACCGGCTGGTACGAGGTCCACCACTGCCCGCCCTGGATGTGCTCCTGAGGGGGCGAGACCTGCACGTACCCGTACCCGGCGGGCCCGAGGTCATCGGTGCACGCCTTGGCGACGGAGTCGAACCGCCACTCGAACAGAACGGCGGTGACGTCCTTGTCGCCGGGGGGCACGGCCTGCGCCTGCGGCACGACGGCGGTGAGGGTGCCGGCCGCGAGCGCGGCGGCAGCCAGCAGGGCTCTGCCGGTTCTTGCGGTCCTTGCGGTTCTTGCGGTGGGGGGCATGTGGGGCCTCCTGGCGGAGAGGTGGGGATTGCTGGCGACCGTATGGGCCCGCCAACAGCCCTGCAATACCTTGCGCAAGAAATTGCAGAATTGTTTCTCGCACGTGTCCTGGCGGGTGATCGCGCTGGTATGCCGGAAGTCCGAGGCGGCCTGGTGGGCGGCCACTTCGGCGACGGCCCTCCTGGCGGTCATCGCGAGCACGACGTCACCCTCACACTGAGCGGCTCACCTGCCGGGCGGGGAAGCTACACCCTGAGGTCGGGAACGTGTTCGGAGGAAGCCGACTGGACCCTCGACCACCCGCAGACGTCGACCTCGGTCCAGGTCTGGCTGCTCCGGGACGGAAGGACCGCGCGCTGCATACCCGGCGCCGACAACATCATGCTTCACGTCGCCGGCGGCACCGTGGCCAAGCCCGTCCTGAGCACCACCGGCCCGAACGGCACCGGTTGGCTCCTCACCCGGCAGTGACGGGAGGCACGCCCCGGCGTCTCAGGGTGCGCACGGCGGGCTGATCTGCGATCCCGGGCGGGAGGGTGGGAAGGCGCCGCCGTCAGAGTAGGAAATCACCAGGGGGTGGTCTGGACGATGTAAACGCGTTCATGCCGGGGAACCACGAGGTAGCGGAACATGCCGCCTGGAACGAACTGGTCTGAGCTTCCGGGGCTCATCTCCTGGTAGGTGGTCCCGTTGAGGTAGAGGGCTTCAGCTGCGCGTACCAGCTCACCAGCGCGCTTCTCGACCTCGACGACGAAGGCCGGAGGCGCCCCGCCGACGACCTCCTCCTCGCTGGGGTCGCACTCCCATGTCCAGCTCACAGCCCGGCGGACTCCTCGGCTTCGGCTTCGACGGCGCGGAGGTCTTCCATCGCAGGACGGAACGCGGGGTCGGCGTTGCTGCCGGTGGCGTGGACGGTGGCCAAGGCACGGCGTCGGCGCTCGAAAAGGTCGGGGAGACGCTCGATCTCGACCTCGCGGGCCCAAGTCTTGAGCCATCCGTGAATGGGTCCGAGAGTGTCGTGCTCGGCGGCCAGAGTGAAGGCGGCGTTCTTCTGCCGCTCCATCTCGTCGAGGCGGTGGGGGGCGATGCGTGCGAGGGCGATGCGCAGGGCATCGGGGGTGCGCTCGGGGCGTGGGATGAGCTCTCTGCCGTGTTCGGGCTGTGTGGTCATGGTGTCCTCTCAGGCGTCGGCCCCAGCCAGCGTAACCAGCCGACGCGCCGTGCGGGTCGGTTCGGCGTGCCGGAGGACATCGCGTGGCCCGCCCCCCACGCACCCCCGCACGCGCGTGGACCCGTACCGCCCCGCCTCCCCCTACGGCGCCTGTGCCGTGGAGCCCCTCACCACCAGTTCCGGCTGGAAGATGTACTCCGTGCGCTGGACCGGGGTGCCCGAGACCGCCTCCAGGAGGGCGCCGACCGCCGCCGTGGCCATGGCGCGGACCGGCTGGCGGACCGTGGTCAGCGGGGGGTCCGTGAAGGCGATGAGCGGGGAGTCGTCGAAGCCGACCACCGATACGTCCTCCGGTACGCGCAGCCCCCGCTCGCGGGCCGCGCGGATGACGCCGAGCGCCATCGGGTCGCTGCCGCACACGATGCCCGTGCAGCCGCGTTCCAGCAGGGCCATGCCCGCCGCGTGGCCGCCTTCGACCGTGAACAGGGTGCGTTGGATCAGGCCTTCGGCGCCAGCGGACGGCACGGCCGCGACGAATCCCTGTTCCTTCCGCGCCGACGGCACGTACCGCGTGGGCCCTATCGCGAGGCCGATGCGGCGGTGGCCCAGGTCCTCCAGGTGGCGTACCGCCATCTCGGCCGCCGCACGGTCGTCCGGGGAGATGAAGGGGGCGTTGACGGCTTCGTTGAAGCCGTTGATGAGGACGAAGGGGACACCGCGGGCCGCGAGCCGCTGGTAGCGGGAGGGGTCCGCCGAAGAGTCCGCGTGGAGGCCCGACAGGAACACGATGCCCGTGACCCCGCGCTCCTCCAGCTGCTCCACCAGTTCGTCCTCGGTCGCCCCTCCCGGAGTCTGCGTGCACAGCACCGGCGTGTATCCGTGCCCGGCCAGCGCCTGCTCGATGACCTGCGCGAAGGCCGGGAAGATGGGGTTCGTCAGCTCCGGGATCAGCAGTCCGACCAGGCCGTTGCTGCGGCGCTTGAGCCGCACCGGGCGCTCGTAGCCCAGCAGGTCGAGCGCGGCCAGCACCTTGTGCCGGGTGCCGGCCGCGACGCCCGGCTTGCCGTTGAGCACCCGGCTGACGGTCGCCTCGCTGACCTCGGCCTGCGCGGCGATGTCCGTCAGCCGGAGGGGGGAAGTCACCCCTGCCACCACGCCGTGGTGTCGGAGGGAAGGACGTCTCCTTCGCACGGTCCGCTGGACAGCAGGAGCGAGCCGGGCGCGGGCATCCGTACCGGCGCGGCCGTGGTGTTGGCGGTGCACACGAAGTCGCCCCGGCGGAAGGCCAGCACGCCTTCCGGGGCCTCCAGCCACTCCACGCCCTCGCCCGCGCCCAGCTCCGGCCGCTCGCGCCGCAGTCGCAGGGCCGCGCGGTACAGCTCCAGCGTGGACGCCGGGTCGCCGGTCTGCGCCTCGACGCTCAGCCCGGCCCACTCGGCCGGCTGCGGCAGCCAGCTGCCGCCGGTGCCGAAGCCGTACGGGGCCTGGTCGCCGGACCACGGCAGCGGTACGCGGCAGCCGTCGCGCAGGCCGTCCTGGCCGTTGGCCTTGAAGAAGGAGGGGTCCTGGCGCACCTCGTCGGGGAGGTCCGTCACCTCCGGCAGGCCGAGTTCCTCGCCCTGGTAGACGTACGCCGATCCGGGCAGGGCCAGCATCAGCAGCGCGGCGGCCCGCGCGCGGTCCAGGCTGCCGTAGCGGGTGCGGTGGCGGACCACGTCGTGGTTGGACAGCACCCAGGTCGTCGGGGCGCCGACCGGACGCATCGCGTCGAGGGACTCGTCGATGGTGGCGCGCAGCGCCTCGGCGTCCCAACCGGTGTTCAGGTAGTGGAAGTTGAAGGCCTGGTGCAGCTCGTCGGGGCGCAGGTACATCGCGGTGCGGTCCGCGCTGGGGGTCCAGGCCTCGGCGACGCCGATGCGGTCGCCCGCGTACTCGTCGAGGACGCGGCGCCAGGAGCGGTAGATCTCGTGGACGCCGTCCTGGTCGAAGAAGGGCAGCACCTGGTTGCCGAGCAGCTTGAGCTGTTCGCCGCGGCCGAGGTCGGGCAGGCCGGGGGCCTTGACCAGGCCGTGGGCGACGTCGATGCGGAAGCCGTCGGCGCCGAGGTCGAGCCAGAACCGCAGGATGGAGCGGAACTCGTCCTGGACGGCGGGGTGTTCCCAGTTGAAGTCGGGCTGCTCGGGGGCGAAGAGGTGCAGGTACCACTCGCCGTCGGCGACCCGGGTCCAGGCGGGGCCGCCGAAGATGGACTCCCAGTCGTTCGGGGGTTCACTTCCGTCCGCCCCCCGGCCCGGACGGAAGTGGAAACGCTCGCGCAGCGGCGTGCCCGGCCCTTCCCGCAGCGCCTGCTTGAACCATTCGTGCTGGTCGGAGCAGTGGTTCGGGACGAGGTCGACGATGATGCGCAAGCCGAGCTCGTGGGCCTCGCGGATCACGGCGTCGGCGTCGTGCAGGGTGCCGAACATGGGGTCGATGGCCCGGTAGTCGGCGACGTCGTAGCCGGCGTCGGCCTGCGGGGAGGCGTAGAAGGGGCTGAGCCAGACGGCGTCGACGCCCAGTTCCTTGAGGTAGGGCAGTCGGCTGCGGATGCCTTCGAGGTCCCCCATGCCGTCCCCGTTGGAGTCGGCGAAGCTGCGCGGATAGACCTGGTAGATCACCGCTTCTCTCCACCAGCCGGGCTGGGTGCCGGTGGAGGTGGGAAGTGCGTCGGCGAGGTGCTGGGTCATGTCGTCCTTGAAGAGATCGGGCCGGGGGTGAGAGGGGGCTGGCGCGGGTGGTCAGCCCTTGGTGGCGCCTGCCGTCATCCCGGCGACGAGGTGACGCTGGGCGAAGACGAAGAAGATCGCTGCGGGGATGGCGATGAGCACGGAAGCGGCGCTCATGGCACCCCAGTTGGAGGTGTACTGCGTGACGAAGGTCTGCAGTCCGCCGGCCAGCGTGAGGTTCTCCTCGCCGACCATGAAGGCGGAGGCGTACGCGACTTCGCCCCATGCGGTGATGAAGGCGTAGAAGCCGGTGACGGCGAGGCCGGGCTTGGCGAGCGGCAGGATGAGCCGCCAGAAGGTGCCGAACGGGTTGAGCCCGTCGACGCGGCCGGATTCGTCGATCTCCACCGGGATGGTGTCGAAGAAGCCCTTCATCATCCAGGCGCAGAACGGCACGGCGATCGTGAGGTACGTGATGATCAGGCCGAGGGGCTGGTTGAGCAGCCCGAGGTCGCCCATCAGGTTGTAGAGCGGGACGATGAGGATGGCCATCGGGAACATCTGCGTGATGAGCAGGGTCCACATCAGGGGCTTCATGCCGGGGAACTTGAACCGGCTGACCGCGTATCCGGTGGTGGCGGCGATGAACACGCCGAGGACGGTGGTGACGCCGGCGACCAGGACGGAGTTCGCGAACCAGCTGAGGAAGTGGCTCGACTCCATCAGGTACTGGTAGTTGGAGAGGGTGGGTTCCTTGACGAAGTCCGTGGTGATCGCGTGCTCGGCCGGCTTGAGCGAGGTCAGCAGGATCCACAGCACCGGGAAGACGGCGATGACGGACGCGACGACGAGGGTGGCGTGCAGGCCGACGGAGGCGAGCGGGGATCGGCTCCCCCGCGGGCGGGTGTCGTTCTTGACGGCAGTGGTCACGGTCACCACACCTCTCCCTGCTTGCGCAGCGAGCGCCGGTAGACCAGCGCGAAGATCATGAGCAGCAGGAGGATCAGCACGCCCCAGGTCGCGGAGACGGCGAAGTCGCGCGGGCTGGTGACGAAGGCCTCGCGGAAGGCCTGGGTCACGAGGATCTCGGTGGAGTCGCCCGGGCCGCCCCGGGTGAGCAGGAAGATCACCGGGAACATGTTGAAGGTCCAGATGGTGGAGAGCAGGATCACCGTCATGCTGACCGAGCGCAGGCCGGGCAGGGTGATGTGCCGGAACCGCTGCCAGGCGGTGGCGCCGTCCATTTCGGCGGCCTCGTAGAGCTCGCCGGGGATGGACTGCAGTCCGCCGAGCAGGGCGACCATCATGAAGGGGACGCCGAGCCAGACGTTGACGGCGATGACCGAGAACTTGGCCCAGGTCGGGTCGTCGAGCCACGGGATCGCGGCGATGCCGCCGCCGTCGAGGATCTTGTTGAGGATGCCGTTGTCGCGGTTGAAGAGGAACCGCCAGGCGAAGACGGAGACGAAGCCGGGCACGGCCCAGGGCAGGATCAGCGCCATCCGGTAGGCGGCGCGGCCGCGGAACTCCCGGTTGAGCATGTTGGCCAGCACCAGGCCGAGCGTGAAGGTGATCGACACGCAGCCGACGGTCCACAGGACCGTCCACACCAGCCGCTGCAGGAACACCGGGTCGCTGAGCACGGCCGCGTAGTTGTCGAGTCCGACGAACTCGTACGTGGCCTCGATGTGGCGGACGCCGATGGTGCGGGAGACGTTGCGCTCGTTGGCATCGGTCAGCGACAGGTAGATGCCCCGGACCAGCGGCCAGCCGATGATCACGCCGAGGACGAGCACCACCGGGGCGATCATGGCCCAGGCGTACCAGTGGGTGGCGAGGGCCCGCCCCAGCCCACCGCGCTTCCTGCTGTCAGTCCTGCGGCTCCGGCCGCGGGCGACGTCGGTGTTCCCGACTTCGTCACCCGCGGCCTTCGCCACCGACTGGCTGGTGTGAGCAGCCATCTGTATCTACTACTTCCAACCCTTGAGGATCTTGCGGAATTCGACTCCGGCCGCCTTGGCCGCGTCCTCCGGGCTCGAAGCCCCGGTGATCGCCTTGGTGTATTCGACCTTCAGCGGCTCGAAGAGGGAGCCGTTCTCCGGGATCCAGGCGCGCTCGACGGCCTTGTCCACGGCCGGCTTGAAGAACTGCACCATCTGGTTGCCCTTGACGTCGGGCTGGTCGTAGGCGGCGGTGCGGGTGGGGAGCAGGCTCAGCTCCTTCGAAGACTGCACCTGCACCTCCTGCGAGGTCATGTACTCGACGAAGGCGTGCGCGGCGTCGCGGTTCTTGGACCCGGCGAAGACGGCCAGGTCGTGGCCGCCCTGCGGGGAGCCCGCCTTGACCGAGCCGGCCGGGACGGGGGCGACGCCGAGGTTGGCCTTGTCCTTGAACTGGTCGCCCGCGTAGGTGTCGGCGACGGCCCACGGACCGTTGATCATCATCGCCACCTCCCCGGTCTTGAAGGCGGTCTGCATGTTCACCCAGCCGTCGGTGGCGTTGGTGAGCGCCGCCCCCGAGGTGACCAGGTCGCGCGCGGTCTTGAAGGCCTTGACGCCCGCCGCGTTGTCGACCGTGACGGTCTTGTTCTTGGCGTCGACCAGGTCGCCGCCCTCGCCGTAGATCAGCGGGAGGAACCAGTAGGAGTCGTCGCCGCGCAGGTAGAGGCCGGCCTTGCCGGTCTTGCTCTTGATGGCGGCGGCGGCGGTCTTCAGCTCCTCCAGCGTGGTGGGGGGCTGGACACCGGCGTCGGCGAGCATCTTCTTGTTGTAGAAGAGGCCGAGGGAGTCGATGACCTGCGGCACGGCGTAGGTCTTGCCCTCGAACTTGCCGCTGGCCGCGGCCTGCTTGAGGAACTCCGCGTCCACCTTCTTCGCCGTCTCGGCCGGCACCTCGTCGAGGTAGCCGAGCGAGGCGAAGTCGGCGACCCAGCCGACATCGGCGCGGATCACGTCGGGGGCGTCGGAGCCGCTGCTGAAGGCGTTCTTGACCTTGTTCTGCGCGTCGCCGTACGGCACGTTCACGTACTTGACGGTGACCTTCGGGTGCTTCGCGGTGAACGCCTCGGCGATCTTCTGGAAGCTGGCCTTCTCGGCGTCGTTCGAGGTGTCCCACCACGTGACCGTGCCGGAAAGCTCGCCGCCGGACTTGGTCTCGCCACCGTCGCCCTTGGTGTCACCGCCGCAAGCCGTCGCCGCGAGCGCCAGGGTCGCGACCAGCGCGGTGGCCGCTATGCCACGCCGCATATGAACTCCTTCGATGATCCCGGCCGCGCCTCGCGGTCCCGAGTTGCAGGGAACGTAACAAGCCTGCAAGCCGACCGAAAGACCTTGCGGCAATTTTCTGCAAGACGAGCTGATCGTTACATCCGTGTGTCCGTACGGTTGCCGCAGCTTGCTGTTAGTTCGAGTCACCTTCGACCGTCCGGGCCCGCAACCAGGGGGCGTGTACTCGCGTTGACCCCGATATGACCCATGAGCTGATCGCGTCCCGGCTTGCAAGCGCTTCCAGCAACGCGACTTCCGGCAACGCGACCGCGAGCGGCTGGTGGCGCGATGCCGTCATCTATCAGGTCTACGTACGATCCTTCGCGGACAGCGACGGGGACGGCGTCGGGGACCTGCGCGGCGTGCGCGAGCGCCTCCCGCACCTGGCCCGCCTCGGGGTCGACGCGGTGTGGCTGACCCCCTTCTACGTCTCCCCGCAGGCGGACGGCGGCTACGACGTCGCCGACTACCGGGCCGTCGACCCCCTCTTCGGGGACCTCTCCGACGCCGACGCGCTCGTCGCGGCCGCGCACGCGCTCGGGCTGCGGGTGATCGTGGACGTCGTACCGAACCACACCTCCGCCGAGCACCCCTGGTTCCGGGCGGCCCTGCGCGACCCCGCCGCCCGCGCCCGCTACCACTTCCACCCCGGCCGGGGACCGTCCGGAGAGCTCCCGCCCAACGACTGGGAGTCCGTCTTCGGCGGCCCCGCCTGGACCCGGCTGCCCGACGGCGACTGGTACCTGCACCTCTTCGCCCCCGAGCAGCCCGACCTGAACTGGGAGCACCCCGAGGTCTCCGAGGAGTTCGACTCCGTCCTGCGCTTCTGGCTCGACCTCGGCATCGACGGCTTCCGCGTCGACGTCGCCCACGGCATGGTCAAGGCCCCCGGCCTGCCCGACATCGGCCACGGCGCCCAGGCCACCCTCATCGGCACCGAGCCGCTCCCCTTCTTCGACCAGGAAGGCGTCCACGAGATCCACCGCTCCTGGCGCCGCCTCCTCGACTCCTACCCGGGCGAGCGCATCGGGGTCGCCGAGGCCTGGGCCCCCACCTCCGAGCGGCTAGCCCTGTACATCCGCCCCGACGAACTGCACCAGGCCTTCAACTTCCGCTTCCTGAACTGCCCGTGGGACCCGGCCGCGATGCGCACCGTCATCGACGAGTCCCTGGCCGCCACCGCCTCGGTCGACGCCCCGACCACCTGGGTGCTGTCCAACCACGACGTGGTCCGCCACCGCACCCGCTACGGCAGCCTGGACCGCGCCCGGGCCGCCGCCCTGCTGATGCTGGCCCTGCCCGGATCGGCGTACGTCTACCAGGGCGAGGAACTCGGCCTGCCGGAGGTGACGGACCTCCCGGACGACGCCCGCCGGGATCCGGCCTTCCACCGCACGGCCGGCCAGGACGGCCTGCGCGACGGCTGCCGCGTGCCGCTGCCCTGGGCCGGCGCGGAGCCGCCGTACGGCTTCGGGCCGGGCGGGACCTGGCTGCCGCAGCCCGCCGGGTGGGGCGACCTCAGCGTGGCCGCCCAGACCGGCGACCCGCACTCCACCCTGGAGCTGTACCGCGCCGCCCTGGAGCTGCGCCGCGCCATGCCGGGCCTGGGCGCGCCGGAGGCGGGCCCGCTGACCTGGCAGTCCGCGCCCGAAGACGTCCTCCTCTTCACCCGCCCCGGCTTCGCCTGCACCCTCAACACCCGCCCGACCCCCGTCGAACTCCCCGCGCCCGGCCGTCCCGTACTCTCCAGCGCCCCCGTGGAGACGGACGGCCGCACGGTCCGGCTTCCCCCGGATTCGTGCACGTGGTGGGCAATGTGAACGTCCGACCGGTACAGTCCAATCCCGTGACCGCACGGCTAGCCGACATCGCAGCCCAGGCGGGGGTCAGCGAAGCCACAGTCAGCCGCGTGCTCAACGGCAAGCCCGGTGTGGCCGCAGGCACCCGTGAGTCCGTGCTGGCCGCGCTCGACGTGCTCGGCTACGAGCGTCCCGTGAAGCTGCGCCAGCGCAGCGCGGGGCTCGTCGGCCTGATAACCCCCGAGCTGGACAACCCCATCTTCCCGGCGCTCGCCCAGGTCATCGGCCAGGCCCTGACCCGGCAGGGGTACACCCCGGTCCTGGCCACGCAGACGCCCGGCGGGTCCACCGAGGACGAGCTGACCGAGATGCTGGTCGACCGCGGCGTCTCCGGGATCATCTTCGTCTCCGGGCTGCACGCCGACACCACCGCCGACATGGGCCGCTACGACCAACTCCGGGGCCAGGGCGTCCCGTACGTCCTCATCAACGGCTTCTCCGACAAGGTCCAGGCCCCCTTCGTCTCCCCCGACGACCGCGCCGCGATGCAGCTCGCCGTCACCCACCTCACCGCGCTCGGCCACACCCGGATCGGGCTGGCGGTCGGGCCGAAGCGGTTCGTGCCGGTGCTCCGCAAGATCGAGGGCTTCCGGCTCGGGATGAAGGAGCGGCTCGGACTCGACGAGGCCGCGGTCGAGGGGCTGATCCAGCACTCCCTCTACACCCTGGAGGGCGGCCAGGCCGCCGCCTCCGCGCTGATCTCCCGCGGCTGCACCGCCGTGGTGTGCGCGAGCGACATGATGGCGCTCGGCGCGATCCGGGCAGCCCGGCAGCAGGGGCTGCGCGTCCCCCAGGACGTGTCGGTGGTCGGCTTCGACGACTCCCCACTCATAGCGTTCACCGATCCGCCGCTGACCACCATCCGGCAGCCCGTGCAGGCCATGGGGCAGGCCGCGGTCCGGACGCTGCTGGAGGAGATCGGCGGTACGCCGGCCCCGCACAGCGAATTCGTCTTCCTGCCGGAGCTGGTGGTGCGCGGCTCCACGGCCTCCGGCCCGGGGCAGGGTCGGGGGCGGAGTCGTCCCTAGGACGGAGAGGCTGCGCCCAAGACCGTCCCGAGGGATGATCGAGGGCGAGAACGCATCTGGCAGACTCTTTTCCCATGGGTGAAGCGAGCGTGAAGACACTGGAAACCCGGACGGCTGTCTCGTCACCCACCGTGACCGAGAGCGAGACCCGACCGGGGTCCGACCGCACCCTGATCTCCAGGTTGCGTTCGCCGCGCCGGCCGCGGATCTGGTTCGAGGTCCTCCTCATCGCGGTCAGCTACTGGACGTACTCGCTGATCCGCAACGCCGTGCCCGAGCAGAAGGCGGCCGCCCTCGCGAACGCCGACTGGATCTGGCGCGTCGAGCACGATCTCGGCATCGCCGTGGAGAAGTCCGTCAACCACGCCGTCGATTCGGTGACGTGGCTGATCGTGGGCATGAACTACTACTACGCCACGCTCCACTTCATCGTGACCATCGGCGTGCTCGTGTGGATCTACCGTTTCCATCCCGGGCGTTACGCGGCCACGCGCCTGGTCCTCTTCGCCACCACGGGCGTGGCCCTCGTCGGCTACTACTTCTACCCGCTCGCGCCGCCCCGGCTGATGAACGGGCAGGACTTCATCGACACCGTGCTGGTGCACCACACCTGGGGCTCCATGGCCTCCGGCAACCTCAAGCACATGTCGAACCAGTACGCGGCCATGCCCTCCATGCACATAGGGTGGTCGCTCTGGTGCGGGCTGACGATCTTCGCGGTCGCCTCCGCCCCCTGGGCCCGCATCCTGGGCCTGCTCTACCCGACGGTGACGCTCGTCGTCATCGTCGCCACCGCCAACCACTTCTGGCTCGACGCGGTGGGCGGCCTGCTCTGTCTGGCCTTCGGTTACCTCGTCTCGCGGGCCTGGTTCGGCTCGCTCCCGCACCTGCTGCCGCGCCACCCCGAGCACGCGGGTCCGCACCCGGCGGCGGCGCTGCTGAACCGCTTCCGCACCCGCGCCTGACGACGCGGGTCAATCGGGGCGCACCGCCCCCTCCCGTAGCCCTCGCCACCTCCGCAGCAGTCCGCGCCGAGCAGCGGGCACGGGCTCCGGCCCGGACGGCCGTACCGAGACCTCCGCGCCCGGACCGAGCCGCTCCAGAGCCTCGCCGAGGGTGCGGGCGTAGGCCTCGTCCGCCAGGATCCGCACGCTCTCGAAGGGGTGGCCGAGGCGTTCCTCCGACGCCAGGATCCGGCGGAGCAGCGGCGCCGCCGCCGCGGCCGGGGCGCCGATCTCCCCGAGCCTGCGGACGGCCTCGTGCACCGGCATGGCCGGCTGCCCCGTCCAGGCCGGGTCCACGGCCGCCAGCAGCACCGGCACGGCCGGCTCCGGGTCTCCGGTGATCCGCCAGTACGCGTGCGCCGCGGCGACCCTGGTCCAGGCGCCGGGCGACTCCATCAGGCCGCGCACGGTGTCCGTGTGCGCCGCGGCCAGGGGGCCGAGGTCGGCGAGGAAGGGCAGGCCGTGGCCTGCGCTCCCGGACGCCACGGCCGAGCCGCACACGTCGAGGGCGAGGGTGGGGTCCCCGGTGGCCCTCCAGTGCGCCCAGGCCGCCCGCCGGAGGTGGTGGCGGCGGGCCGACGGAGTGCGGCCGGTGGCGAAGGCGGCCAGCCGGTCGGCGGCGACGGCGGCCGGGGGGCCGATCCTGCCGAGGACGCGCAGGGCGTCGTAGGCGTACGGCGTCTCCAGGTACCGGACCACGTCGGGCACGGCGGGCGCCGCGGCCGGACCCCAGGCGGCGAGGAGTTCGAGCGTGAACGTACTCGCGTGGTACCGCTCCGGCCGTCGGCGCAGACCGGGCAGCACCACGGGGAGCAGGTGTACGGCGGGCAGCGCGGCCAGGATGCGGGCCCGGGGGCGATCGGAAGGGAGCTGGTTGTCGTTCGCGAGGCGCCGCAGGGCGGGCAGCGCCCGGACGTCGCCCATCCCGGCGAGGGCGAGGGCGTTCGCCTCGGCGGAGTGCCCGGAGGCGCGGACGATCCGCCTGAGCCGCTTGTCGAGGGACTCGGCGATCCGATCGGCATGCGCGGCGACGGCCCGGCCGGCCTGGGCCATCGCGGCGTCGGCGTCCCAGTTCGGCTCCCTGTCGCAGGCGGCCGTGACGACGGCTTTCCAGCACCACGGATCCGGCCGCCGGTAACGGAACACCGCCTTGACGGCGTCGTCCAGGCGTCTCACGCGGTGACCCGCGTCAGGGCGGAGAGGCCCTCGGCCGACGACTTGCTGCTCATGTCTCCCCCGGTACCTTCAACGACCGCCTCTTCCTCGCGGAACACACTGCCAGGCAGTTCCGGGTCCGATACGTGACATGCATCACAGCGCACCTCTCGACGCGGGGCATCCGCAAGGGATTTCACGCCATCGACATTTCGATATTTGTCCGTTTTGGAATCGACATTCCCCTCAACTACGGGAACGGAATCCGCGATACCGGCAAGCCCGTCGCCGACCCGCCTGGTCACGGCCGTTTCTGAGAACCCCTCAGACGGTTGCGGCAGTGATCAGATCGTGACCATGCACGATCACCGGCCCGTTTCAAGCCGGGATGCGAATGCCCCGAGGACGTCGGAAACGGAAACTTGCCAGGCCGTTGGAGGGCTTTTAAGAATGGCGGCCACTCCGGCGCCCCGCGGTTCGGGCTCCGGAAGCTTCGCGATCACCGAGTGAGGTCACGCATGCAGAAGCATCGGAAGAAGAAGCCCTACAGGAAAATAGTCATCGGCGTCGGTGTCCTGGGAATCGTGGGTGTCCCCAGTGTCGCCGTGGCCTGCTGGGACACCCAGGACACCGGTCGGACGCGGGCCGCGAGCCGGCAGGAGAGCCGCCCGTGGCAGTACGCGACGCCCTCGGCCACCCCGAGTTCTCAGGCACCTGTGGACGTCCCGCCGCCGAGCAGCCCGCCGGCCGCCTCCCCCAGCAGCCCCGCGGCGTCCGCGCAGCCGGTCGTACAGACGACGGCGCCTGCGCGGCCGCAGCCGACGAAGCCACCGACCGTCACCAGGCAGCCGGCGCCCGCGCCCTCGAAGACCTCTGCCGCGCCTGCTTCCGGCGCCGCCGCCGCGGTCCTCTCACTCGTCAACCAGGAGCGCGCCGCCGCGGGGTGCCCGGCCCTCACGCTCAACGCGAAGCTCACCAAGGCCGCGCAGGACCACAGCGCGGACATGGCCGCCCACGGCAACATGTCCCACACCGGCTCCGACGGATCCGACGCGGGCCAGCGCATCACCCGCGCCGGATACGCGTGGAGCTCGTACGGCGAGAACGTCGCCTACGGCTACAGCACTCCCGAAAAGGTCATGGAGGGCTGGATGAACAGCCCCGGCCACAGGCAGAACATCCTGAACTGCTCCTTCAAGGAGATCGGCATCGGTCTGGCGCAGCCGAACTCCTACTGGACACAGGACTTCGGCACGGCTCGCTGACGTTCAACGGTGGGTGATGCGCCCGCCCGACATCGTGAGGACGACCGGCGCCTCGGCCAGCTCGTCCGGGCCGGCCGTCACCGGATCCAGCGCGAAGGCCGTGAGGTCCGCGCGGAAGCCCGGTGCGATCCGGCCCGCCACCCTCTCCTCCCCCGCCGCGAGCGCCGCGTGCGAGGTCATGCCCTCCAAGGCCATCAGCCCGGTCAGGGCCCGGCCGGCCGAGGCCGCCCCGAGCGGGCTGCGGGCGGTGAGCAGCACCTGGCGGGCGTCGTAGTGGGCGATCGGCCAGTCGGAGCCCAGCGCGAGGACGGCTCCCGCGTCGCGCAGGTCCCGGCAGCGCCAGGCCCGCCCGGCCCGGTCGTCCCCCAGCCGCTTCGACCACTCGTCGGTGTGGTCGGCGCGGGTGTACCCGGTGTGCGGCGGCTGCATCGAGGCGATCACCCCGAGCTCCGCGAACCGCTTCAGCTGGTCGTCGGGGACGGTCTCGATGTGCTCGATCCGGTGCCGCATCCGGGCCCGTACGCCGATCGCCTCCACGGTGTCCAGGACGTGGCGGACGGCGGCGTCGCCGATGGCGTGGGTGGCCGTACGCACCCCGGCCGCGTCCAGGATCCGTACCGCCCGGGCGTAGGCCTCGGGGTCCGGCCAGAAGGCCTCGGTGCCCTGGCCGTGGCAGTCGGCGTGCTCCAGCCAGGCGGTGCCTCCCTCGACGGTGCCGTCCATGAAGAACTTCACGCCGCCGACCTGCCAGTTCCGGCCCATGAGGCGTTGGAGCTCGATCAGCTCGTCGAGCTCGTCGTCGTCGTCGGCGCCCGGCATGCACCAGGGGGCGAGGTTCAGTCGGAGCGGGAGGTGGCCCTCGTACTCGACGGCCGACAGGAGGGCCGGTACGTCCCCGTCGCCCATGTCCATGACGTGGGCGCCGGTGAGTCCGGTGGCGGCCATGTCGTTCAGCAGTCCGACGAGGCCGGCGCGGCGCTCGGCCGAGGAGGGCTTGGGCACGAGGGCGCTGACGAGGCCCATCGCGGCGTGCTCGATCAGGTGGCCGGTGGGGCGGCCCTCGGAGTCGCAGACGATCTCGGAGCGCTGGGCGAAGGTGCGCGGCCCGGTGATGCCGGCGGCGGCGAGGGCCGCGCCGTTCACGAGCGCGGAGTGGCCGTCGTACAGGCGCAGGAAGGCGGGGGCGCCGCCCAGGGCCTCCTCGACGAGGACCCTGTCGACGGGCCGGCCGCCGAAGGCGTTGTGGTCGAGGCCGTGGCCGACGACCCAGCCCTTGGCGCGGTCCGCCGCGCGCAGGGCGGCGCGCAGTTGGTCGAGGTCCCGTACGGCGGAGAGGTCGGTGCCGGTGGCCATCTCGATGCCCCAGACCGGGTGGCTGTGGGCGTCGGTGAGGCCGGGGGTGAGGGTGGCGCCGCCGAGGTCGATCAGCTCGGTGTCGGGGCCGAGGCAGTCGCGGCGTACGTCGGAGTCCTCCCCCACGGCCACGATCTCGCCGCCGAGGACGGCTACCGCGCGGGCTTGGGGGCGGCCGGGGTCGAGGGTGCGGACGCGGGCTCCGGTGAGGACGGTGTCGGCAGCGGGCACGGGGGGTCTTCTCCTTCTGACGTGCGGGGCTGTTCGGGCTCTTCGGGCTCTTCAGGCTCTTCGGCGAAGCGGGCGTATATCTCGGGGCGGCGGGTCTTCAACCGCTGGGCGAGGGCCAGGCCGGCGAGGAAGACGGCGGGCACGAGGGCGACGAGGACGGTGTTGACGGTGGTGGAGGCCATGGTGAAGAGCTCGACCTTGGAGGCGACAAGGAAGATCGCCACGGCGAGGAGGACGGCGGCGGCGACGGGCGCGACCACGGTCCGCCAGGGGCCTTCCGCATGGGCGGTGCGCCGGAAGTAGACGGGTACGGCGATCGCCGCGAGCAGCATCAGCACCATGAGGGCGATCATGCCGGGGGTGTTCACCCAGAGCAGCAGCTGCTGGTACGGGTCGGCTCCGGCGAGCGCGAAGCCGAGGACGATCACAGCTCCGAGGACGGTCTGCGCGAGGCCCGCCCGGTACGGGGAGCGGTGGCGGGGGTGGACGCGGCCGAGGGCGGCGGGCAGCACCCCCTCCTCGGAGAGCGCGAGGGCGTACCGGTTGATGGCGTTGTGGAAGGCGAGCAGGGAGGCGATGACGCTGGTGACGATGAAGACGTGCATCAGGTCCGCCGCCCAGGGGCCGACGTAGGTGGTGATCGCGGCGAAGAAGAGCCCGCCGGGGTCGGCGCCGGCGGCGGCGAGCACTTCCTCCGCGCCGAAGGCCTGGATGACCGTCCAGACGATGAAGGCGTAGAAGAGGCCGAGGAAGGCGACGGCGATGTAGGTGGCGCGCGGGATGGTCCGGTCGGGGTCGCGGGCCTCGCGGCGGTAGATGACGGTGGACTCGAAGCCGGTGAAGGCGGCGAACGCGAAGGCCAGGACGGCTGCGGTACCGGGCACGAGGACGGCTCCGGGGGCGAAGGAGCCGAGGGAGAGCCCGTGGGCGCCGCCCTCGAGGAGCACTCCGGCCGCCAGCAGGACGAGTATCCCCGTCTCGGCGACGAGCAGGATCCCGAGCAGCTTGGCGCCGAAGTCGATGGAGCGGAAGCCGCCGTACCAGATGAGCGCGAGCCCGGCGAGGGAGACGGGCAGCCAGGGGATGTCGAGGCCGAACAGGGCGCGGCCGGTGTCGGCGGTGGTCGTACCGAGGAGGCCGTAGACCCCGATCTCCATGCCGTTGTAGCCGATGAGCGCGAGCAGGGCGGCGCCGATGCCGACGCGCTTGCCGAGGCCGCGGGTGATGTACGCGTAGAAGGCGCCGCCGCTGCGGACGTGGCGGCTCATGGTGGTGAAGCCGATGGCGAAGACGGCGAGGGTGATGCCGGCGAGCAGGTAGCCGGCGGGGGCGCCGATGCCGCCGAGGAGGATCGCGACGGGGGCGACGCCGGCCATGACGGTGAGGGGGGCGGCGGCGGAGACGACGAAGAAGGAGATGTCGGCGGTGCCGAGCGCCGCGCGGCGCAGTTCGGGTGGCGTGGTGCTTTCGGGTTCGGGCAAGGCGGGGCCCTTCTGCTGGGGGAGGCAGAATCGGAAACCTAAAGGCTTTCGGTTTGCGGCAATGTAGCCTCCGGTTTCGGAGTACGGGAAGACCTGACGGCGGGAGAAAACCGATGGCGCGGCCACGCACCCCCCTGCTCGACCGGCAGCGGATCGCCGCGACCGCCCTGCAACTGGTGGCGGAGCAGGGAGAGTTCAGCGTCCCGCAGATCGCCCGGGCGCTCGGGGTGCAGACGGGCTCGGTGTACCACCACGTGGACGGCCGGGCGGGGGTGATCGAGCTGATCCGGGAGCTGGTGTGCGACCTGATCACCGACGACGCCCTGACCCTGACCCGGGGAACCCCCTGGGACCGCGCCCTGGAGGAGTGGGCGCGCTCCTACCGGGCCGCCTTCGCCGCCTACCCCCGGGCCATCCCGTTGCTGATGACCAACCCGGTGCGGGCCCCGAAGGTCCTCGCCCACTACGAGCACGCGGTGGCCCTCCTGCTGGCGGCCGGCTTCGCCGAGCCGGACGTGATGCCGCTCCTCACCGCCCTGGAGAACCTGATCCTGGGCTCGGCCCTCGACCTGGCGGCCCCCGAGACCATGTGGGAGCCGACGTCGGAGACCCCGCTGCTGGCCGGCGCCCTCGCGGCGGTGGGCCGGGGCGGCCGCGCGGACGCGGCCTTCGACCTCGCGCTGGCGGCGTTCCTGTCGTACGCCCGCACCCTGCGGGACGGGGCGGCGTTCCGGGGCGCGGGTGCTTGACCTTGCCGCCGCTTCGGCGTCCTAGGCTTGATCGCAGAACTCACCGTCCCTGACTTCTGGAGGCCCGTCCTCATGGCTGTCGTACACCGCACCACCATGACCCCCGGCAAGCTGGAACTCCTGTCGTCCTGGCTCCCGTTGCAGCCCTGGTACGAGGGGCAGCCCGGCCGGACCCCGGAGCTGACCAAGGCGGGCGGCTTCCGGCTTGACGACCCGGAGGGCGAGGTGGGCATCGAGTTCATGGTGGTCACCGACACGGCGGACGGTGTGACGTACCACGTCCCCCTGGCCTACCGCGGCGCCCCGCTGCCCGACGCCGACGATGCCCTCGTCGGCACGTCGGAACACGGCGTACTGGGCACCCGTTGGATCTACGACGGCACCCAGGACCCGGTTGCGCAGGCCCAACTCCGCGCGCTGCTGCGGGGCGAGGCGGTCCCGCAGGCCCAGAGCGCCAGCGACACCCCGGACCCCACGGTCGTGGTGGTGCAGGGCGAGGGCGGCCCGACCCTGACGGTGACCCGCGTCCTCCACACGGACGCCGCGGCGGACCCGGGCGCCGCCACCCACGTCACGGCAACGTGGCAGGACGCGGACGGCAAGCCGGCCCGGGCCGTCTTCGCGGCCCTGCGTGCGTGAGACTCCGGGCACGCACACGTAATTGACTAGCGGCTCGGGCCCTCACGGACGAACATGCGACGCATGAGCGATCAACCCGCACGATGGACCCAGGCGACCGTCTACCCCGACATGTGGGCCAACCCTGACGACGACCCTCGCAACAACGAGGCCAGTCCGGACGGCGAACTTGCGACGCTGCAGGACTTCCTGGCGAACTACCGCATGACCCTGCGGATGAAGTGCGAGGGCCTGAACCCTGAGCAACTGGCCCGCCGGTCGGTCCCGCCGTCGACGATGTCGCTGCTCGGCCTGCTCCGCCACCTCGCCGAGGTGGAACGGGACTGGCGCACCTGGATCACCGGGGTTCCGCTGCCGAAGCTGTACGGCGAGCGCGACTCGGACTTCGACGGAGCCGTCGCCGACCAGGCCGTGGTCGACGCCGCGTACGCGGACCTGGCGCGCGAGCAGGCCGAAACCGACGCCCTGCTGGCCCAGTACCCGGACCTGAGCCGGCGCGTGGGCAAGGACCAGACCTCCATTCGGGAGCTGATGGTGCACGGGATCGAGGAGTACGCCCGCCACTGCGGGCACGCCGACCTGCTGCGCGAGTGCGTCGACGGACGCGTGGGCCAGTGACGGGGCCGGGGCTTAGCGCCACGATGTACGTACGCATGAAGACTCCGTTGGCGACCATGACGCTGGCCCTGGCCTTGGCCCTGGCGGGCTGCACGGCGCCGGTGGACGACGCGACGGCGTCGTCCACCGCATCCGCGTCCGCCTCCACCTCGCCCGTCACCCGGGACACGGTGGACAAGGAACTGCGGGCGGCTATCCAGCAGGCAGGCCTGGACCCTGCGAAGGGGATGACCACCGCCGAACGGAACGGCAAGAAGCACCCGGGCCTGGTCGACTGGATAGCCACCATCCCGACTGCGGAAGCCGAGCAGGCGCTGCCCAAGATCGGCGCCGAGCTCGAACGCAACGGCTGGAAGGCGGAGCCCCCCATCGACTCCGTCCTCCGCTACAAGAAGTCCGGGTGGCGCCTGCTGGCGAGCAGCTTCGGCAGCAGCAAAATGCCCACGCTCGCCGAAGGCAGCAGCATGGTCCAGCTGAATGCCTCGGACCTCACCGACGCGGGCTGACGTCAGCCCGCGGCGTACCGCACGAAGCCGGTCCAGGTGTCGGGACCCACGGCCAGCCGGCCGCCGTCCACGTCCTTGGAGTCCCGCACCAGGACCGCTTCGGGCATCACCGCGACCTCGACGCAGTCGTTACTGCTGCTGGCGCTGTAGCTGCTCTTGACCCAGCTCAGTGCGGAAGGGCCGCCGACCGAGGGCTTGATGCTCATGTCTCTCCCAGCACTTTCTCGATGAAGGCCCTCGACTGCCTTGGGTTGAGGGCCTGTGAACGGATGATCCCATAGCGGAGTTCGAGGATCTGGATGTTCTTCGCGTCCGTGATCAGGCGGCTCATCAGCTGCGCCTCCACGTACCCGATCGTAGAGCCGTCTCGGAGCTTCAAGACGTCGATCTGACCACCCATCCCTGCGTGATCCTCACAGTCCATAGGCATCACCTGGATCTCCACATTGCGCAATCGACCGACATCAAGCAAATGCTCCAGCTGCCTGCGGAGTACGTCGCGCCCACCGATCGTCCGCTCCAGCGTCACAGGCTCCAGCACGAAGGTCAGCGCCGGTGACGGCTGCCTCTGGAAGATCTTCTGTCGCGCCATGCGGGCCGCGACGTGTCGCTCCACCTCGTCCGGGGAGTAGGCCGGCCGCCGGATCTCGTACAGCGCTCGCGCGTACTCCTCCGTTTGGAGCAGGCCGTGCAGGTTGTGGTTCCCGTACGCACCCAGCTCAACCGCTTTGGACTCCAACTCAGCCAGGTCCCGAACCTTCTTGGGATAGCGGGCCTTTTCGACATCAGCCTTCATCGCGGCAATTTTGCCGCCCGCACCCAGGATCCCGTCCGCCTTGTCCAGGTACTCAGGACGCGGAATCCGGGTGCCCCGCTCAATCTTGTAGATCAGGTTCGGCCCGTATCCCATGCGCGTAGCGAACTCCGCGCGGTCAAGCCCCGCCGCCTCCCGCCACATTTCCAGCTGACGCCCGAGGGCAGCGACAACCGCCCCCGATTCGTCTTTCGGATCAAGTTCCCAACTCGACTCGCTCGACTCATCGGCGACGCCGTCTGCATTCGGCACTTCCACCCCCAAGGGACAGGCGGGACAGGGCTGGACACCCCGGGACAGCCGCCGTACACAGCGACCTCAGCCCTGTTCAGGTTACGCACGCCTCGCCACGCTGAGTCACGTGAATCAGGAAATCACCTTCGTCGCCACCCTCCCCGCCAGCCCGCACGGCGCCCGTGCCGCACGGCAAATCACCTCCGCCCAACTGGCGGACTGGGGGCTTCCATTCGCCGACGCGGCTCAGGTAGTCGCCGAGCTCGCGAGCAACGCAGTCACGCACGGCCGCGTTCCCGGGCGGAGGTTCCGGCTCCGGCTCACCTCCACCGGCACCACGCTCCGTATCGAGGTGAGCGACACCCGCAGCGAGTGCGCACCCCCGCCCATCCCCGAACTCCCAGCCGCCGACGCCGAATCCGGCCGTGGCCTGATCCTCATCTCGGCACTGGCGGACAAGTGGGGCGTCACCCTCGGCCCCGTACCACTGAAAACGGTCTGGGCCGAAATCGCGCTACCGGCACCCGGATCACCGGATCCGGGTTTCCACGACCCGGTGATCCGCGAAGCGGTTCCGCACGACGTAAACCCCTTTAAAGAACCAGGGAAATGACCTCACCAAACCAAACCCCGCCCCCTCACTCGGTCGGGTGAATGCGGCCAACCTGGCTGGCGCATATGCCAATTCAGGGTGCAGGCTCGGCCTCGACAACCGCAAACATGCGAACGGCCCCCGACGGGACTGCCATCCCGACCGAGGGCCTCACCGCTCAGGAAGAAGAGCTTCCCGTGGCTGAACAGCACCATAGCGCGCCGTCGCGCGCCTCGTACCGCATTCGGAAGCCTGGTGTCATGCACGAGAAGGACTCTCAGGCCGAGCGCTACGTCAAGATCGACAACCGCCTCGCCCAGCACGGCGAGTTGAGCTTGACGGCGATCGGCCTGTCCACACACATCCAGTCACTGCCCACCGGCGCCGATGTGTCGATCAAGGCCCTGGCGCAGCGGTTCACCGAGGGCGAGGCCCGCATCGCCTCGGCCCTGCGCGAGCTGGAAGCCCACGGCTACCTGTCCCGGACCCGGGAGCGACTTCCGTCGGGGCAGATCGTCATATGCACGGTGTCGTACAACATCCCGCTCGCCAAGCGCGCGAAGGCCGCGGAACCCGCCGGCCGAGGCCCCGCCCCGGCCCCCGCACCGCGCCGGGTCCAGGCGGCTCCGGACCCGGAACCGGAACCCGAACCGGCCCCCGAGGCGGCAGAGCCGGTGGTGATCCACCGGCCCGAGGCGCCACCTCCCCCCAAGCCCAGCAGGCCGACTCCCGAGGCCCACCGAGAGGCCGCCGACCTGCTGGCCCGTCTCCGCCTGCGCGACCCCCGCCTGCTGCTCTCGGAACGCGACGTGGCCCGCCTCGTGCCCGGCGTCACCACCTGGCTGGAGCGCGGCGTGACCCCCGCCGCGATCAGCGGAACCCTCGCGGGCTGCCTCCCGCTGGAGCCGATCCGCTCCCCCGCCGCGCTCCTGGCCCACCGCCTCACGGAACTCCGCCCACCCGCCCTCCTGGACCGCCCGGCCGGCCCACGCCACCCGAGCGCGGACCGGGAGCTCCATCCCCTCCAGACCTGCGACGGCTGCGACCGCGCCTTCCGGGCCCCTTCCCCGGGCCGCTGCGCCCCCTGCACGCCTGCTGCGGCCGCGGCCGCATAGACCTCAGCCTGCTGGTACGGGGGATGACCCGGGGCCTTGGGGGCCTGCACCCGTACGGCGCGCAGATCGCGGAGGCGCGCGCGTTGGTGACGAGCGGCCCGAGCCGACGCGCGGCGGCGGCGAGAGCGCGACTGCGCGAGCTGGTGACCGAGGTACTAGGAGTCGCTCACCGCGCCGAGCAGCAGCTTCGCGGCCACCGTCGTGCCGTCGGTGCGGATCGTGCCGGCCACGGCGGTCGCTCGGGCGGCCGTCCGCGGGGTCAGGGCCGCATCGAGCGCGGCCGACAGGGACTCGGTGGTCGGGGTCGGGCCGTCGTGTGCCACGCCGATGCCGAGGTCGGCCACGCGCTCGGCCCAGTACGGCTGGTCCGCCCCCTGGGGGATCACCACCTGGGGTACGCCGGCCTGCGTGGCGGTCGTCGTCGTGGCCGCACTGCCGTGGTGGACGACGGCGGCCGCCCGTCGGAAGAGTGCCTGGTGGTTGACCTCGCCGATGACGAAGCAGTCGTCCCGGTCGTCGATCAGGTCCAGGTCGGCCCAGCCGCGGAAGACCACGGCGCGCCGGCCCTGCGCGCGGATGGCCTCGATGGCCACCTTGGCGAAGTCCTGCGGGGCGCCGATGGGCATGCTGCCGAAGCCGATGTACACGGGCGCCGGGCCGGCGTCCAGGAACGTCAACAGGTCGGTGGGGAGCGGGCGTTCGTCGGTCGTGGTCCACGCGCCGGTCTGCACCACGTCGAGGTCCGTGGGCTGCCACGGGGACAGGATCGGGTCCGTGGCCAGCCACGGCTGGTCGGTGAAGGCGTAGTCGCGGACGTTGTCCACCGGCGGCAGGCCCATCGCCGCCCGGCGGGTGTTGATCGCCTCGCCGAACATCGTGTTCGCGATCTGCGCGTCCAGGTCCCACAGCGCCCGGTTGTCGGTCGCGTCCTCCGGCAACGGCTGCCCCCGCCGCGCGGGCGGCCGGCGGTACGGCGACGGGAGGGCGACCGGCTGGTGGCTCACGTGCACGAAACGGATGCCCAGCTTCTCGGCCGCCGACCGCGCGCAGGCCGCGACGGGCAGCGGGCCGGTGACCACCAGCGCGTCGCATCCCTCGGCGGCCGCGCCGACCGTGTCGAACTGCGCGTCCATCAACGCGGCCGCCCGCTCGGCCAGTCCCGCCGCCGACCCCGGGGTCACCGTGGTCACCAGCGGGCGTACCGGCGCGCCGGCCGGCACCATCTCCACTCCGACCCCGGCGAGCCGCTCCACGAACTCCTCGTCCGGCGGCGCACACACCCGTACCTCCGCACCGAGCTCCCGCAGCCGCACCGCGAGTCCCACCATCGGCTCGACGCTCCCACGCGACCCGTACGTCGACAACAGCACACGCATTCCGCAACTCCCCGTTTTCCGCAGGTCTTTCTGCTCAGATCGGCGATTCTGCAGCATGATGTGGATCTTGTGGCAAGCCCCCCATTGCGCTATATGTTGAACGTGGCGGGAGTGACTCCGGACCGATGTCGGGCGCTCACCGCGGCCGATCGGCCGATGTCTCCTTCACCTGATCGACTCCGACCGGTACGGCCGTCGAAGGCCCCCTCACAAAGCCATCGTGCCGAGGTCGCGGGCGATGCGTACGAACGAGTGGACCATCGGGTTGTCGTTGTCCGACCGCCAGACCAGGCCCCAGCGGAGCAGCGGGGCGTCGTCGAGGTTCAGGTAGGTGATGTCCGGGCGGACGTGGAAGCGGCGGACTTGGGCGCCCAGGGTGTGGATGGCGTCGCCCGAGGAGATGATCACGTAGAGCGTGTCGAGATCCGCGACGGCGAAGTTCCGCTCGATCTTCCGGCCGCTGGGCGCGTAGAAGGGCATGAAGGCGTCCTCCCAATACTCGGGCTGCTCCCACTCCCCGCCGATCACCCCGTGGTCGGCGAGCACCTCCAAGGACACCGACTGACGGACAGCCAGCCTGTGGTCGGACGCCACGGCCGCGACCCGGGATTCCTCGAACAGCACGGGCCCCACCGAGAGATCCGGCTCCTCGACAGGGAGCCAGGAGAGCAGCAGGTCGGCTTCACCCCTGCGCAGCGGCCCGAACGGATCGACGAAGCCGTTGTAGCGGAGCCGTATCCCGCACTTCGGATGGAGGGAGCGGAAGGCGTCCCAGAAGGGCCGCAGTTCGTGTGCGTTGGAGACCAGCAGGTTGATCCGCAGGATGTCCGTCTTGCCCTGGGCGGTGAGCCGGGCCCGGTCCATGCTCGCTTTCAGCCCCTGGTAGATCGGCCGCAGGTCGTCGCGCAGCTGCTCACCTACCGGCGTGAGACACACCTGGCGACTGGTCCGCTCGAAGAGCTCCGCCCCGATCGACCGCTCCTGCTTCTTGATCGCCTGACTGACCCGCGCCGCCGACACGTGCAGCCGCTCGGCCGTCCTCCCGAAGTGCAACTCCTCCGACAGCGTCAGGAAGATCTCGATATCCCGCAGCTCCACGCGCCCCCACGCCCCCGCTCGTTCATCAACTTTCGCCTGGTCAGCGTTGCATGATCGGTCGTTGATGATCACGTTGTCCACACCGGATGGCCAGTGCACGAACACACTGGCAGCCGGGCCCTTACAACGACATCGTCCCGAGCTCGCGGGCGATGCGGACGAAGGACCGCACCATCGGGTTGTCGTTGTCCGAGCGCCAGACCAGGCCCCAGCGCAGCAGCGGTGCGTCATGGATGTGCCGATAGGCGATGTCGGGGCGGACGTGGAAGCGGCTGGCCTGGGAGGCCAGGCTGTGGATGGCCTCGCCCGAGGAGATGATCAGGTACAGATCATCCAGATCCTTGGCGTCGAAGTCCCCCCGTTCGATCACCCGGCCCTTGGGCGTGTAGAAGGGCATGAACGCGTCCTGCCAGTAGTCGGGCTGCAGCGACTCCCCGCCGAGCACGACGTGGTCGGCGAACACCTCCATGGACACCGACTGGCGGTCCGCCAGTCGGTGGTCGGACGCCATCGCCAGGACTCGGGGCTCTTCGAACAGCACGGGGCCCACCGTGAGATCCGGCTCCTCCACGGGCAGCCAGGAGAGCAGCAGGTCCGTCTCGCCCCTGCGCAGCGGCCCGAACGGATCGACGAAGCCGTTGTAGCGGAGTTTTATCCCGCACGTCGGATTCAGGGAGCGGAAGGCGTCCCAGAAGGGGCGCAGTTCGTGTGCGTTGGAGACCAACAGGTTGATCCGCAGGATGTCCGTCTTGCCCTGGGCGGCGAGCCGGGCCCGGTCCATGCTCGCCTTCAATCCCTGGTAGATCGGGAGCAGGTCGTTGCGCAGTTGCCGGCCGACCGTTGTGAGCTGGACCTGGCGGCTGGTCCGCTCGAAGAGCTCCGCCCCGATCGACCGCTCCTGCTTCTTGATCGCCTGACTGACCCGCGCCGCCGATACGTGCAGCCGCTCGGCCGTCCTCCCGAAGTGCAACTCCTCCGACAACGTCAGGAAAATCTCGATATCGCGCAGCTCCACGCGCCCCCACGCCCCCGCTCGTTCATCAACTTTCGCCTGGTCAGCGTTGCATGATCGGTCGTTGATGATCATCTTGTCCACACCGGATGGCCAGTGCACGAACACACCGGCAGCTGGGCGCCCTTACAACGACATCGTCCCGAGCTCGCGGGCGATGCGGACGAAGGACCGCACCATCGGGCTGTCGTTGTCCGACCGCCAGACCAGCCCCCACCGCAGGAGGGGCGTGTCGCGGACGGGGATGTACGTGACGTCGGGGCGGACGTAGAAGCGGGTGACCTGGTTGCCCAGGAGGTGGATGACCTCCCCGTCGGCAACGAGCGTGTACAGCTGGTCCAGCGTCGTAACCAGGAACTTCCGTTCGATGGCACGACCGCTGGGTGCGGAGAACGGTACGAAGGCATCCTCGAGGTACTCGGGCTGGGGCCCGTCCGGCCCCACGATCCCGTGGTCCGCGAACACTTCCAAGGTCACCGACGAGCGGCCGGCCAGCCGGTGGTCGGCGGCCATCAGCGCGACCCTGGGTTCGTCGAAGAGCACCGGTCCCACGGTCAGGTCGGGCTCTTCCACCGGGAGCCATGACAGCAGCAGGTCGATCTCGCCGTTGCGCAGTGGGGCGAACGGGTCCATGTAGCCGTTGTGGCTCAGTCGCAGACCCCACTGCGGATGCTGCGTACGAAAGGCGTCCCAGAAGGGCCGCAGTTCGTGGCCGTTGGTGACCATCAGGCCGATCCGCAGGACGTCCGTCTTGCCCAGGGCAGCGAGCCTCGCCCGGTCCACGCTCGCCTTCAGGCTCTGGAACACCGGCCGCAGATCACCGAGCAGCTGTTCCCCCACCGGCGTGAGCCGCACCTGGCGACTGGTCCGCTCGAAGAGCTCCGCCCCGATCGATCGCTCCTGCTTCTTGATCGCCTGACTGACCCGCGCCGCCGACACGTGCAGCCGCTCGGCCGTCCTCCCGAAGTGCAACTCCTCCGACAACGTCAAGAAGATCTCGATGTCGCGCAGCTCCACGCGCCCCACGCCCCCGCATGTTCATTAACCCCTGGCTTAACCGGCGTTGCATGATCGATCGTTGATCATCATCTTGTCCAAAACGGATGCTGGCTGCATGAACGTCGTCACCACCAAGGTGTCGTTGACCGTGCAGGACGTGGGCGCGTCCAGCCGGTTCTTCACCACTCATCTGGGGTTCCGCGAAACCGAGTTGGCCGAGGGATACGTATGCCTCCGCCGAGATGACGCCTCCGCCGAAATCGCCCTGTCCGAACGCGACCTCGAGCTGGCGCCGCCTGGACGGCTCGGCCAGGGGCTCTCGGATCTGGTCGTGACCCTCGTGGTCACGGACGTCATCGCCGAGTACGAACGGCTGCGCCGCGAGGGTGCCCCCGTCACCGGCCCGCTGCACCAAGAGCCCTGGGGTGAGCTGCTGTTCCAGCTCACCGATCCCAGTGGCGTCGTGGTGCAGCTCACCGAATGGGTTCCGCCGGCCGGCGCCCCCGAACACAACTAACCGAAAGGTTCCCGTTTTTCGTGGACGAGATACTTGAGTCACAGCGGGCGAATCCGCGCCGCTGGCTCATCCTGGTCGTGCTGTGCCTGAGCACGCTGGTGCTGGTCATCGACAACATGGTGCTCACGGTGGCCATTCCGCCGCTCGCCGAGGACCTGGGGGCGAGTGCCCAGGACATTCAGTGGATCATCGACTCCTACATCCTGGTCTTCGCCGGCCTGCTCCTGACCTCGGGCAGCCTGTCCGACCGGTTCGGCAGGCGCCGTGTGATGGTCATAGGGCTCGCGCTGTTCGGCGCGGCCTCGGTGCTCGGCACTGTCGCCGACAGTCCGGGGCAGTTGATCCTGGCGCGTGTGCTGATGGGCGTCGGCGGTGCGCTGATCATGCCCAGCACGCTGTCCATCCTGATCACCGTCTTCGACGAGGCCGAACGCCCCAAGGCGATCGCCGCCTGGGGGTCCGTGTCCATGCTCGGCGTGGTGGGCGGCCCCTTGCTCGGCGGCTGGCTGATCGCCGCCTACTGGTGGGGCGCGGTCTTCCTGATCAACATCCCGATCGCGGCCCTGGCCATCATCGCGGCGCTGGCCCTGATGCCGGAATCGAAGGGGCCCTGGCGCAAGGCGGACCCGCTGGGCATGGTGCTGTCCGTGGCCGGGATGACCGCGCTGGTGTGGACGATCACCGAGCTGCCCAAGGACGGCCTGGACCGTACGAGTACCCAGGTCACGCTCGCGGTCGGGGTGCTGAGCCTGGTCGGATTCGCGGTCTGGGAGACCCGTACGGCACACCCGATGGTCCCGGTGTCGCTGTTCCGCAACCGTGTCTTCACCGGGTCCAGCCTGTCGCTGGTGCTCCTGACCTTCGCGAACGGCGGCCTGCTGCTGGTGCTGACCCAGTACCTGCAGTTCGTACTCGGCTACACGCCCACCGAGACCGGCCTGGCCTTCACCCCGCTCGCCGTCGCCGCCCTCGCCTTCAACGGCATCGGCGCCGGGCTGTTGGCGAAGACCGGTACCAGGATCATGGTGGTTCTCGGCCTGCTGATGATCGCGGCCGGGTCCGGTGTCCTGACCGGCCTGTCCGCGGGTGACGGATGGGGACCGCTGACCACCGCGATGGTCCTGATCGGAGCGGGTGCCGGACTGGTGATGCCCGCGGCCACCAGCGCCCTGATGGGGGCCGTCCCGGCCGAGCACGCCGGTGTGGGGTCCGCGCTCAACGACACCATCCAGCAGGCCGGCGCCGCCCTCGGTGTGGCCGTGTTGGGTGCCGTCCTGTCGAGCACGTACACCTCCGAGATGCCGGTCGGTACGCCCGAGGCCGCCCGTCACGCCGTTTCCGAGGCGCTCGTCGTGGCAGCCCGTACCGGGGACGAGGGGCTGGCCGCAGCGGCCCGCGAAGCCTTCACCTCGGCGATGTCCGCCACCTTCCTGGTCGGTGTCTGCGGGGTGCTGGGGGCGGCGGTGCTGGCGCTCTTCCTCATGCGGAGCCGCAAGGCGGAGGTGGCCGAGAAGGAGGCCGCCCGGACCCAGGACCAATTCGCCACGGTCGCCGGGCCCTGACGCGGCTCGGCAGTGCCGCCTGAGGTCCGCGTGAGCGTTCACCTTCAACCCATTGCAACACACAGGCGCAGCGCATTGCATTAACCGCAAAGACGATTGCAACGATTTACCCGAACTCACCTGCGCAGATGCCGGTTTCGCGCAATGAATGAGTTGAAGAGTCCATGAATGCAACGTAGCTTTTCCCACATCGGAAACAACGAGCTCAAGGAGAGCATCATGCAGAAGTTCGACACCCCCGCCCCGGTCGCCACCGTCCTGGACATCCCCGCGGGACACGTCCGGTTCATCGCCGCCGACCGGGCCGACACCACGGTCGAGGTCCTGCCCTCGGACGCCTCGAAGGGCAACGACGTGAAGGCGGCCGAGCGGATCACGGTCGCCTACGGCGACGGCGTCCTGCGGATCGAAGCCGAGGAGGCGAAGAACCGGATCCTCGGGAACTCCGGGTCCGTCGAGGTGACGGTCCAGCTGCCCGCCGGCTCCCGCGTCGAGGCGAAGACGGCCGCCGGCGAGTTCCGGAGCGTCGGACGGCTCGGTGACGTCGAGTTCGAGGGCGCGCAGGGCTCGATCGAGCTCGACGAGACCGACAGCGCCCGCCTGACCCTCCTCGCCGGTGACATTTCGGTCGTACGCCTGGGCGGGTCCGCGGAGATCAGCACCCAGAAGGGCGACATCCGCATCGCCGAGGCCGTGCGGGGCACGGTCACCCTGCGCACCGAGTCCGGTGAGGTGTCGATCGGCGCCGCCCGGGGCGTCTCGGCCTCCCTGGACGCCGGCACCGGCCACGGCCGGATCCACAACTCGCTCCAGAACGCGGACGGCGCCGCCGACCTGAACATCCACGCGACCACCGCCTACGGCGACATCACCGCCAGCAGCCTCTGACCCTGACCTGACCGCCACTGGCCCTCTGGGCCGAACCACCATCCCCACCCACAAGGAGCGCACGGCCATGTCTCTCCCTCTCACCGACCGCGACGAACTCACGCAGGACCGCCCCGAGTTGCAGAAGGTCATCCAGGAAATCGTCGATTCAGGCTTCACCGGGTTGCAGCTGCGCGTGAACGACCAGGAGGGCGAGTGGGTCGGCAGCGCCGGAGTGCGCGAGCTGGGCGGGACCGCCAAGCCGCCGACCGACGGGCGGTCCCGGATCGGCAGTGTCACCAAGACCTTCACCGCGACGCTGGTACTGCAGCTGGTCGCCGAGGGCAGGATTGGGCTGGAGGACCCGGCGGCCGACCACCTGCCCGAGTTCGACCTGGACCGGCGCATCACGGTGCGGATGCTGCTCCAGCACACCAGCGGGGTGTTCAACTTCACCGGCGAGTACTACGAAGACGGGACGATCGCCCCGGGTATCCCCTGGCAGGGCCAGGAGTGGGTGGACAACCGCTTCAAGACCTACCGACCGGACGAGCTGGTACGGCTGGCACTCTCCAAGCCCGCGCGGTTCGAGCCGGGGACGGACTGGAGCTACGCCAACACCAACTACGTGCTGCTCAAGCTGCTGATCCAGAATGTCACCGGCCGCCCGCTGGCCGAGGTGATGCAGAGCCAGATCCTGGGGCCGCTCGGGCTGTCGGACACCGTCGTGCCGGAAACCCAGGAGGAGGTGCCCGAGCCGCACGCCCACGCCTACTACCGGTACGAGGAGGACGGCGAGGAGAAGACGGTCGACGTCACCCGCCAGAACCCCTCCTGGATCTCCAGCGGCGGTGACATGATCTCCACCACCCGGGACCTCCACACCTTCATCTCCGCGCTCATGGGCGGCAAGCTCCTTCCTGCCCCGCTGCTGGCCGAGATGCTCACGCCGCACCCCAAGGTCGGCTACGGCCTGGGGGTGATGGTGCAGGAAACGGACGGCGGCGGCACCGTCATCACCCACAACGGCGGAATCGCGGGCCACGCCGCGCTGATGTACAGCACGCCCGACGGCAACAGGACCCTGACCGCCGCGGTGAACTACGTGGACGACGCCGCGATGTCCCTGGCCGAGCCCTTCCAGAAGGCGACGCAGCGGCTCGTCCAGGAGGTGTTCTGCGGTGGGCAGGCCGAGCCGGCCGACGAGGCCTGAGCCCTCCCACGCCCTCATCACCCCTGCCGTACCGGCACCACCGTGGCATCGCCATGCCCGAATCCGACACCGAGGACAGAGGAAAAGAATGAGCACCACGCAGGACTACCAGGCCGCGGAGCAGCTCCTGCGCCGACCCGCCCGCCCCGGCGAGCTCGTCATCGGCGACAAGGTCAGGCCGCAGTGGATCGACGGAGGCACCCGCTTCTGGTACGCGGTGAGCAACGGCGTCGGCAGGCGGTTCGTGCTGGTCGATCCGGCGGCGGGCACCCGCGAGCCGGCCTTCGACCACGCCCGGCTCGCCGCCGCGCTGGCCGCCGCCTCCGGGCAGCAGGTCGACCCCGAGTTCCTGCCGACCACGGCGATAGACCTGGCCGGTGGCACCGTCGAGTTCGACGCGTTCGGCGAGTACTGGCGCTGCCGGCTGGACGACTACACCTGCGAACGCGCCGAGTTCACCCCGCCCGGCAACCCCCTGGAAGTACCGTCGCCCGACAAGAAGACCGCAGTGTCCCGGCGGGGACACGACCTGTGGGCGCGCTCGCTGTCCGACGGCCGTGAGTGGGCGCTGACCACCGACGGCGCGCCCGGCCACCAGTACGGCACCGGCCCGGAGTGCACGGCGAACAGCACCCTGCTGCGCAAGATCGGCCTGCCGTACCTGCCTCCCGCGGTGGCCTGGTCACCCGACTCGACGAAGGTACTGGCGCACCGCACCGACGAGCGCGAGGTCCGGGAGACCCACCTGGTGGAGGCCAGGCCCGCCGACGGCGGGGCCCCCGTGCTGCACACCCAGCGGTTCGCCCACCCCGGGGACGAGCACGTGCCGCTGGCCGAGCTCGTCGTACTGGACGTCGCCGCGGGCACGGTGATCCGCGCGCAGGCCGAGCCGCTGCTGATGCCGACGCTGTCGCCGATCACGATCAAGTGGGCCTGGTGGGCTCCGGACAGCTCGGCGGTGTACTACCTCGGCCGGCCCCGCGACCTGCGCACGCTCACCCTGTACCGGCTGGACGTGGCCACCGGCGGGGTCACCACGGTGGTCAGCGAGACCGGCGCGACCCGTGTGGAGCCGAACCAGTGGGCGTACGAGCCGCCGATCGTGCGGGTCCTGGCCGACGAGGTGCTGTGGTACTCCCAGCGTGACGGCTGGGGCCACCTGTACCGGTACGACCTGCGCACCGGCGCGCTGCTCGGGCAGGTCACCTCCGGACAGTGGGCGGTGCGGCAGATCCTGCGGGTCGACGAGGCCGAGCGGGTGGTGTACTTCACCGCCTCCGGGCTGGTCGACGAGGATCCGTACCGGCGCACGGTGTGCCGGGTCGGCCTGGACGGCTCCGGCTTCGCCAAGGTCACCGACGACGAGGTGGACCACGTCGTCACCGTCGCGGACGACCACGAGTACTTCATCGATTCCGCGTCAACCGTCGACACCCCGCCGGTGACGACGCTCCGCGACTGGACCGGACGCGTCCTGGTCGAGCTGGAGCGCGCGGACATCGGCAAGCTCACCGCCACCGGCTGGACGCCGCCGGAACGCTTCCGTGTCAAGGCGGCCGACGGGGTGACGGACATCTACGGAGTGCTGTACCGGCCTCGGGGGTTCGACCCCGCCCACTCCTACCCGGTGGTCGACAACGTCTACCCCGGCCCGCAGCTCAGCCGCGTCACCCCGTGCTTCGACCCCGGCGGCATGGGCCTCGACGCGGAACCCCTCGCCGCGCTCGGCTTCGTGGTGGTCGCACTGGACGGACGCGGCACCCCGGGCCGGGACAAGTCCTTCCACGACGCCTCCTACGGCCGGCTGGCCGACGCGGGCAACCTGGCCGACCACGTCGCGGCGCTGCGGCAGTTGGCCACGACCCGGCCGTGGATGGACCTGGACCGGGTGGGCGTGTTCGGCCACTCCGGCGGCGGCTTCGCGGCGGCCCGCGCGATGCTGGACTTCCCCGAGACGTACAAGGTGGGAGCCGCGCTCTCCGGCTCGCACGACGCCCGCCACTTCAACTCCGGCTTCGTGGAGACCTACGACGGCGCGGACAACCCCGGGGCCTGGGCCCGCACCTCCAACGTGGACCTCGCCGACCGCCTGGCGGGCAAGCTGCTCCTGATCCACGGCGAC
Source organism: Streptomyces sp. NPDC059874 (assembly GCF_042731135.1). Lineage (NCBI taxonomy): Bacteria > Bacillati > Actinomycetota > Actinomycetes > Kitasatosporales > Streptomycetaceae > Streptomyces > Streptomyces sp. NPDC059874. The sequence continues at coordinate 24,418 of NZ_JBHWJY010000006.1, read as the reverse complement.
ATGGACGACCAGGTACACCCGGCCCAGACCCTCCGCCTGGCCGACCGCCTCATCGCCGCCGGCAAGGACTTCGAGCTGCTCATCGTGCCCGGCGCCGAGCACACGTTCATCGACCACTTGGCCTACGTCCGCACGCGCTGCTGGGACTTCCTGGTGCGCGAGCTGATGGGCACGCAGCCCCCCGCCTACCGCCCCGCCCCCATCGCCATCGGCCCCGAACTGCTCGCCGAGCTGTTCGCCTGAGCACGACACCACGGAGCCGCGCGGTGTGACCCAGGTCATACCGCGCGGACCGATGGGTTCGATCGTCCCTCACGGTCATACATGCGACGAGATTCCAGCGCCGCGAACCCGGTCTCCGGGTGGGTGCGGCGAACGAGGAAGGCATGCCATGACCCACACGATCAGCGCTTCCACCTCCGTTTCCGCCGCCCCCTCCCCCGCCGCGGCCGCGTCCCGGCCCGCGACGCGGGTGCTGCTCGCATGCGGAGCGGCGGCGGGGCCGCTGTTCCTGGCGGTGGGGATCGTAGGGGGCCTCACCCGTGAGGGATTCGACTTCACCCGCAACGCCATCAGCCAACTCAGCCTCGGTGACCTGGGCTGGATCCAGGTCACCGGCTTCTTCGTGGCCGGCGCCCTGATGCTCGCCGGGGCGATCGGAGTGCGGCGCGCGGTGACCGCGGGCCCCGGCCGCCGCGCCGCTCCCTGGCTGGTCGGGGTGTTCGGCGCCTCGTTCCTGGTCAGCGGGGTGTTCGCCGCGGACCCGGGCGCCGGTTTCCCCGTCGGCACCCCGGACTCCCCGGCCCCCGCGCTGAGCGCGCACGGCGCGGTCCACATGGTCGCCGGCATGGTCGGCTACCTCGCACTGTGCGCCGCGTTCCTCCTCCTGGCCCGCCACTTCGCCGCCGAGCGGCAGCGGGGCTGGGCACTCGCCTGCCGGCTGCTCCCGGTGGGCGTCCTCACCGGGTTCGTCGGGTCCGGAGCCTCGGTCCTGTCCTTCACGGCGGGAGCGGCCCTCGGCCTCGCCGGACTCACCGCGGCGACCGTCCGGCTGGCGCCGCTGGTCGGACCGGCGGGCGTCGATCACGTAAGACCCCAAAAGAGCTCCCTCCCGAGCAACGAACGAAAGGCATGGACGACATGGCCGACTCAATTCAGGGCTCCGCGTACTTCCCCTCGATCGAGAAGAAGTACGGCCGCCCCATCGCGGAATGGAAGGACCTCATCCGCTCCTCCCCCCTGACCAGGCACATGGAGCTCGTCAACTGGCTCAAGTCCGAGCACGGTCTGGGCCACGGCCACGCCAACGCCCTGGTCGCGCACACCCTGACCGAGGACAAGGCGAAGTAGGCGTTCACCTTCAGGTCATTGCAATATCGCGAGCCTCGTCTTTGCGTTCAATGGCAAGCCCATTGCAAGAGTTCCGGGCAAGTGACCTGCGGGGACGGTGATTTCGAGCCACGACTTGATTGCCTCACCTCTGAACGCAACATAGCGTTTCCCGTGTTCTCAACCCGACACGAATCAGGAATCGAGAGTGCCATGCGCATAGCGATCGGTGAATTCATCAGCCTGGACGGCGTCGTTCAGGCCCCTGGGCACCCGGACGAGGACACCGACGGCGGCTTCGCCCACGGTGGCTGGACCCACCCGTTCTTCGACCCGGAGGTGATGGGCGGCGCACTGGCCGAGTGGCAGACCGGTACCGAGGCCCTGCTGTTCGGACGCCACACCTGGCAGGTCATGGCCGCGGCGTGGCCGGAGCGGGCCGGCGACCCGTTCGCCGACCACATGAACAGCGTCGCCAAGTACGTCGTGTCCAACACCCTGGGCGAGGACGAGCTGACGTGGAACAACACCACGCTCATCCCCGGCGACCAGGCACTGGACCAGATCAAGAAGCTGCGCGAGGCCGACGGGCGCGATCTGGTGGTCATGGGGAGCGCGTCCCTCACCCGGACCCTGCTGGCCGAGGGACTCGTCGACGAGCTCCGGCTGATGATCATCCCGGTGCTCCTCGGTGGCGGCAAGACGATCTACCCGACCGACGGCCTGCTCCGCACGTTCGAACTGGTCTCCACGGTCGTCAGCGGCACCGGGGTGCACGTGTGTACGTACCGACCCAAGGCCGGGGCATAGTCAGCGGGCGTACGATCCGATGCCGACCAGGCAGTAGACGTACTGGTTGATGACACTGCCGTTCAGCGTGTAGCGGTAGGAGAACGCGTACTCCGTCTTGGGGTTGTCGTTGCACTGGTCGAGGTCCGAGGTCATGGGGATGCTCTCGATCACCCGGTAGTGCGCGTCGGACGCCGAGCAGGGAACCTCCTCCACACCGCTCACGCGCTGGGCGGTCGTCGAGTCCGGTAGGTCCCCGTTGAGGCAGGTCCCCCTGTCGAACGGGCTGGGAGCCGCCGGGCTGGACGGGAGGGCCGGGGCGGCGGGCTCGGTCGTCGCCGAGTAGGTGGGGGCGGCGGAGTAGGAGGGCGCGGCGGAGTAGGACGAGGTGGCGCCGGCCGTGGGGTAGGGACTCGCCGAGTAGCCCGAGTACGTGGGCGTGGGCGTGGGCGTCGGCGTGCCGGAGGCCTTGCTGTCGCCCTCGTCCCCGTCACCGCTGCTCAGCAGGACGAAGCCCAGGATCAGGGCCGCGACGACTCCCAGCGCCACCAGGCCTCCGCGGGCACCGGACTTGGGCGCCCGTCCGGGCGGTGCGGGCGTTGCCGGACCGAACGCCATGGGTGTGGCCATCGTGGCCATCGCTGGGGTGGGCTGGGGCGGCGGGGCGGCCGCCGCGGCCCCGGCCACCCGGATCCGCAGCAGTACCTCCTGGGCTCCGACCCGGACCCGGACGAGGTCGCCGTCCCGGCAGGGCGGGATGCGCAGGCGGGCGGGGCCGGTCGGCAGGGTGTGCTTGAGGATCACGCCGAAGCGGGCCTGTTGCGAGGTGAGCGTTATCTCGATTTCCTGCGACGACACCAACTGCTCCATGGGGTGAGGGTGGTGCGGAGACTGTCTGACGGTCCGTGGGAATTGTGCCCGTTACACGCAGGCGGGCGCAGACGTTCCGCGAGACGGGTTCGAGATCACAGTCATGGCCGCGTCAAACTTCTCGTCCCCGTCGGGCAACCGAATCCGAGCAGGTGGTGGTCAAGAGGGCGAAGGGGGTGCCGATGCACGCCGAGCAAGAAGCTCATTTCCAGTCGTTCGTGGCCGCACGCTGGACCCACCTGGTGCGGACCGCTTACCTGCTGACCGGTGATCCGCACGACGCGGAGGACGTGACCCAGACCGCGCTCGCGAAGGCGTACCGGTCCTGGCGGCGGGTGTCGCGCATGGACAGCCCGGAGGCGTACGTGCGCCGGATGCTGGTCAGTTGCAACAGCGACAGGTTCCGCAAGCGCCGGGTCGCCGAGCGGGTGACGGACACCGTGCCGGACACGTCGATGCGCGACAACGCCGTCGCCTGGGCCGACGAACGCACCGCGCTGATGGACGCGCTGGCGGGGCTGCCCGCCCGGCAGCGCGCGGTGGTGGTCATGCGGTACTGGGAGGACCTCTCCGAGGCCGAAACCGCCGACGCCCTGGGGTGCTCCCCCGGCACCGTCAAGAGCCAGGCCTCCAAGGCCCTGGCGAAACTGCGCACGTGGCCCGGCCTGGACCAGATCACGGCGAGCACGGCGAGCACGACGAGCACGACGACGAACGAGAGGGCGGTCCTGTGAGCGGCCAGGATGACTTCGAGCTGAACCTGCGCGAGCGGCTGGCCCAGGACGCGGACGCCGTGCGGCCCGCGGCCGTGCCGTATCAGGAGATCGTCCGACAGGGTCGCGTCGAACAACGTCGGCGCAGGCTCACCGTGGCGGGGGCGGCGCTGGTCGCGCTGGCCCTCGTACCGGCCACGGCCATCGCCCTCACCGGCGCAGGGCCCTCGGACCGGGTGTCCGTGGCCGGCGGCGGCCCGTCCCCGAGCACGGCACCGAGCACGGCGCCGAAGACCCCGCCGCCGCCCGCCGGACCGGCCGCCCCCGCGACTCCCGGGCAGCTCGCCGACGGCATCACCCTCCAGGACGCGGCCACCGGGCTGGAGCAGTGCCTCGCGTTCAGCGCGGATCGCCCCACCCCGCCGCCGGGGTCCCCTCCGAGGCCGGACCTGGGCAAGGCCGCCGACTACCGGATCCTGCTCGCGCACCACGGCACCGGCAACGACAACAGCCCCGGCGACGGCCGGCTCGTCGTCGCCGTCAAGGACGCCCCGGTGCCGATCCGGATCATCTGCAACATCAAGGAGGGCAAGGTGAGCGGCGCGAGCACCTCCGTGGGCAGGGACGGGACCCCCGAGGGCCGGGCCGTGGCCCCCGACATGAACGGCGGCAAGCTCTACCTCCAGCGCCTGACCATGGAGGGCCCGTGGAAACTGCCCTACCGTTGGGGCAGCATCGGCACCGTCGACTCCCGCGTCGCCCGCGTCACGGTCACCTACGGCGGCGCCACCGCCGAAGCCGCCCTCGACCACGGCTGGTTCGCCGCGACCGGCATCCTCGAAAAGCGCGTCACGGAGGCCCCCCGCATCAAGGGCTACGACGCCCAGGGCAACCAGATCTACGACTCCGACGAGGACAAGCTCTACGACAAGCGCATCCCGTAGCCCGATGACCCCGGACTCGGGCCCCCGCCGCCGCACAGGGGTCGGCGGCGAGGGCCCGCCACGCCCCGCCGCCGCTTGTACACGTCAGCGGGGAGTCACTCCCGCGTGGAGAGGACCGGCTCGGTCTCCCGCACGGGTGCCGCCGGCGCGGTCGCCCCGGCCGGCGGCGTCCCGGTCCCGTCCTGAGCCGGTACGGGCGCCCGCTGCGGGAATCGTCTCGCCACGGCCTTCAGCACGCTGCGGCCCAGGTTCTGGAAGGGCAGCTCCACCAGGCGGTAGCTGAGCCAGCTGACGCCCGTCAGTGCGGCCATGAACGCGGTGAACAGCAGGGCCCGGCCTGCCCAGCTCTCGATCGGGGCGCGTCCTTCCAGCGTCCAGTCCATGGCGCGGATCACGGGGTTGTGCAGCAGATAGAGCGAGTAGCTGATCGCGCCGAGCCAGCTGAGCCAGCGCGGGAAGCGGCGCTTGCGCAGCAGCATGCCCGCGACGAAGACCGCCCACGCGCCGACGTAGGCGAACGACCAGGCCATCCAGGATCCGGTGAAGGTCCGCCCGAGCGCTTCCCCGTGGTTGTACATGTAGCCCGTGAGGAATCCGCAGGCCACGACGAAGCCGCAGGACAGGAAGGCCTGGGCCCGTTCGATCTGGCCGTGCTCCCACCGGTACAGCACGGTGCCCGCGAACATCGTCGCGAAGATCATCATGGTTTCGAACGCCGCGGACCGGCTGTTGAGGGTGACCAGCACCAGTCCGAGGCCGCCGAGGAGCAGCCCGCCGCCCTTGGCCAGGGCCGGCTTGCCGGTCATGATGCAGGCCATCGCCATCACCACGATGGTGGCGGAGGCCAGGACCAGATGCCGGGTGCTCGCGTGATCGACCGAGAGCGTACCGAGGGCGATCCAGCCGCCCAGCACGAGCGCCACGGCCGCGAAGCCGACGGCGATGCCCGCACTCTTGCGGTGCCATCCGAGCGCGAACAGTGCCGTGACGAAGTAGTAGAAGACCATCTCGTAGGTGAGGGTCCACAGCACGCCGAGGCCGTTGGTGACGCCGATCAGGTCCTGCAGCATGAGCCCGTTGGCCACGAGCGAGAGCAGCGGGTGATCGAAGGCATAGCCCGCGACCACGGTGTGGTCGCGGGGCAGGATCAGCAGCGCGGCGACCACGGTCAGGATGACCGCCGGATAGATCCGGAAGACGCGCCCCACCCAGAACGCCCGCATGTCCCCGCGCCGCTCCAGCGAGGCGGGGATGATGTAACCGCTCACCAGGAAGAACAGCAGGACGCCGAAGACCCCGGGGTCCAGGTAGTGCGGCACCCGGGTGCCGTAGGGCACCCAGTAGAACGGCAGCGCCAGGTGGTACACGGCGACGGACAGGGCCGCGATGCCGCGCAGGGCGTCCAGCCAGCCGAGCCGCGACGCGCTCGGGGCAGGGCCGCTTTCCGCAGCGGCCCGTGCAGGGCGTCGGCCTGCTGTTCGGTCGATCGATATCACCCGTGGAGGCTACACGCGCGGGCATGGTCGACAAGGCTCGCCGGTGCGTGACCTCGGCTACGCCCCGTAGAACAGTTCGTCCACCACCGCGCGTGCGCGCCGCGTGATGCGGCGGTAGTCGTCCAGCATTTCGCCGACCGTGCCCTCCGCGTAGCCGAGGTAGCGGCCCACCGCCGCGAGTTCTCGGGCCTCCGAGGGGAAGGTGTCCCCGGCGCGGCCGCGGACCAGCATGACCGCGTTGCGGACGCGGGTGGCCAGGACCCAGGCCTCGTCGAGGATCTGGGCCTCCTCGGTCGGGATCAGGCCGGCCGCGTGGGCGGCGGCCAGGGCCTGGCGGGTGCGGGTGGTGCGCAGGCCCGGTTCGGCCCAGGCGTGCCGCATCTGGAGGAGCTGGACGGTCCACTCGACGTCGCTGAGGCCGCCGCGGCCGAGTTTGGTGTGGAGGGTGGGGTCGGCTCCGCGGGGAAGGCGTTCCGATTCCATGCGGGCCTTGAGGCGGCGGATCTCGCGGACGGCGTCCTCGCCGAGGCCCTCCATCGGGTAGCGCAGCGGGTCGATGAGGTCGATGAAGCGGCTGCCCAGGTCGGTGTCGCCCGCCACCGGTTCGGCGCGCAGCAGGGCCTGGCTCTCCCAGGTCAGGGACCAGCGGCGGTAGTAGGCGGCGTAGGAGGACAACGTACGGACCAAGGGGCCCGAGCGGCCCTCGGGGCGCAGGTCGGCGTCGATGAGCAGGGGCGGGTCCGCGGTGGGGAGTTGGAGGAGGCGGCGCATTTCGGCGATGACCGTTTGGGCGGCCTTCGCCGCTTCCTGTTCGTCGACGCCCTCGCGCGGCTCGTGGACGAAGAGGACGTCGGCGTCGGAGCCGTAGCCCAGTTCGTGCCCGCCGAAGCGGCCGACTCCGATGACCGCGAAGCGGGTGGGCAGGGTGTCGCCCCACTGGTCCTGTACGGCGGCGCGCAGGGCCCCGGCGATGGTGGCGGCGGTGAGGTCGGAGACGGCGCCGCCGACCCGGTCGACGAGGGCTCCGTGGTCCTCCTCGGCCGGGCTGTCCTCCGTACCGTACGAGCCGATGATGTCGGCGGCGGCGGTGCGGAACAGCTCGCGGCGGCGGACCCCGCGCACGGCGGTCACGGCGGCCTCGGCGCTGTCGGCGCGGCCCACGGCGGCCAGGATCTCCTGTTCCAGTGCCTCGTGGGTACGGGGGAGGAGGCCTTCGGGGTCGCCGAGCAGGGCGACGGCTTCGGGGGCGCGCATGAGCAGGTCGGGGGCGAGGCGTCCGGCGGACAGGACGCGGGCGAGGTTCTCGGCGGCGGCGCCCTCGTCCCGCAGGAGCCGCAGGTACCAGGGGGTCTTGCCGAGGGCGTCGGAGACCTTGCGGAAGCCGAGCAGGCCGGCGTCCGGGTCGGCCGAGTCGGCGAACCAGCCGAGCAGGACGGGCAGCAGGGTGCGCTGGATGGCGGCCTTGCGGGTGACGCCGGAGGCGAGGGCTTCGAGGTGGCGCAGGGCGGCGGCCGGGTCCGCGTACCCGAGGGCTTCGAGGCGCTGGCCGGCGGCGCGCGGGGAGAGCCGGGTCTCGCCGGGGGTGAGCTGGGCGACGGCGTCGAGCAGCGGCCGGTAGAAGAGCTTCTCGTGCAGGCGGCGGACCACGGAGGCGTGCCGGCGCCATGCCTTGTTGAGCTCGGCGACGGGTTCGGTGCGCAGGCCGAGCGAGCGGCCGAGGCGGCGCAGGTCGCTCTCGTCCTCGGGGACGAGGTGGGTGCGGCGCAGCCGGTAGAGCTGGATGCGGTGTTCCATGGCGCGCAGGAAGCGGTACGCGTCGTGCAGCTGGGCGGCGTCGGTGCGGCCGACGTAGCCGCCGGCGGCGAGGGAGTGGAGGGCGTCGAGGGTGGTGCCGGAGTGCAGGGTGGCGTCGCTGCGGCCGTGCACGAGCTGGAGGAGCTGGACGGCGAACTCGACGTCGCGCAGGCCGCCGGGGCCGAGTTTGAGCTCGCGGTCGACCTGGGCGGCGGGGATGTTGTCGACGACGCGGCGGCGCATCTTCTGGACGTCGGCGACGAAGTTCTCGCGTTCGGCGGCCTGCCAGACGAGCGGGCTTATGGCGTCGATGTACTGGGCGCCGAGGTCGGGGTCGCCGGCGACGGCGCGGGCCTTGAGGAGGGCCTGGAACTCCCAGGTCTTGGCCCAGCGCTGGTAGTAGGCCAGGTGGGAGGCGAGGGTGCGGACGAGGGGGCCGTTGCGGCCCTCGGGGCGGAGGTTGGCGTCGACGGGCCAGATGGTGCCCTCGACGGTGGTCTCGGAGCAGATCCGCATGAGGTGGGAGGCGAGGCGGGTGGCGGCCTGGATGGCCTTGCCCTCGTCGGCCCCGTTGGGGGCGTCCCCGACGAAGATGACGTCGACGTCGGAGACGTAGTTGAGCTCGTTGCCGCCGCACTTGCCCATCGCGATGACGGCGAGGCGGCACTGGGCGGCGTCCTCGGGCGCGGCGGCGCTCGCGATGCGCAGGGCCGCGCGGAGGGTGGCGGTGGCGAGGTCGGCGAGCTCGGCGGCGGTCTGGGCGACGTCGATGGTGCCGCAGACGTCGCGGGCGGCGATGGAGAGCAGGCAGCGGCGGTAGGCGACGCGCAGGGCGACGGGCTCGTGCGCGTCGGCCAGTCCGCGCTCGAAGTCGGCCAGTCCGGGATGCAGGTCGGCGGCCTCGTACGTGACCAGGGCCTGCCAGTCCCGGGGGTGGCGGGCGAGGTGGTCGCCGAGCGCCTCGGAGGCGCCGAGCACTCCGAGGAGGCGGTCGCGCAGTGGTTTCGCGGCGACGAGGGTGTCGAGGAGCAGGGGCCGCTCCTCGGGGGTCTGCGCCTCGGCGAGCCGTACGAGTCCGAAGAGCGCGAGGTCGGGGTCCGCGGTCGCCCCGAGGGCATCGAGGAGCACCGGATCGGCGCGTACGGAGGCCAGCGCGTCGGTCTCCAGCAGCCGGGCGGCGGTCTGGGGGTCGGTGAAACCGCTGCGGAGCAGCTGGATGAAGGTGCTGCTCCTGCGTCCCGGGACCGTCATCCCGTCGCCTCCTGGATCGTCTCTGCGGCCGCGTGCCGCCGCCTGCCGCCGTGTGCCGCCGCGTTGCCGCCGCGGGCCACCGCCTGCCTGCCGGTGCCTTCCGGTGCGTGGCCGCCGTCCGGCCGTCGTCCGGTCGTCGTCTGCCTGTGGCGAGCCTAGCCGGAGCGGCGTTCGAGCCACGGGATGATCTACGACGTATCATGGCTTGACTTATCGGGTTATCAGAACATTTACGGATACATGGGGCCCGCTCCCCCGCCACCCGGCCAGGAGGAGAGCCCCCGTGCCCGACGCACCGATCCCTCGCGCGTCCGACAGGCGCGGCCGGGGGCAACGCCGCGCCGGCAGCCGCCGGCAAGGCCGCGGGCGCGGGCGCGGGCAACACGGCCGCCACCGGTCCGGCCTCGTCAAGAGCGTCGCGTTCGTCGCGGCCACGGTCGCCGGGAGCATGCTCGTGCTGCGCGGCAACGACGCCCTCGACCGGCTCGACCGCCCCGTCGCCCCCGACAGCAAGGCCGTCGCCCCCGCGGCCGCGGCCGACGCGCCCGATCCCGGTCGGGTGCTCCAGATCGTCGCGCATCCCGATGACGACCTCTACTTCATGAACCGGACCTGCTGGGCTCGGACCTCGGGTGGGGCCGGCCGTGGGAGCGGTCGCCGCTGATGTTCGTGGGCGCCCCGTCCTCCACGATGACCGGGAAGAGCATGGTCAGCCTGGCGGTGGTGGGGCTCGACGCGCGGCTGTACGTGACCTCGTCGGCGGACGCCCCGGACGCTCGGCTGGCGCCGTGGCAGCCGGTGGGCCCGCGCAACACGGCCCCGTAGGAACCGGGCGGAACAACAACCTCCACATCTCGGTCACATATACGGACCAAAAACTCCACAGGGCACAATCACGTCCGGTCTTTTTCGGAAAGTGGCAGTCATCGCCGAAACCGGTGAACCAAGTTCCCCGTTTTGGCCTCTCTCTGACTGCTCAGCAGTTCTTTCCGACCCGAACGACCCCCAAGGCGTGACCCGATGCCCATCACCCGTCGCCGCTTCGCGGCCCTGCTCACGGTGCTCACCGCGGGCACCACCGGCGTGCTCGCCGTGGCCTCCGCCCAGCAGACGTCGGCCGAGGTCACCCGGACCGAGGGTCCGGCCGCCGTCCTGCCCGCGAGCGTCACCGCCGGGTCGGTCGTCCAGGTCGTCGCCCACCCCGACGACGACCTCTTCTTCATGAACCCCGACCTCAGCCGGTCGCTCCTCGCCGGCACCCCGGTCGCCACCGTCTACCTGACCTCCGGCGAGGCCGACGGCGTGAACCGCGCCAACGGCGGCGCAGCCAAGGACCCGGACCAGCCCTCCGACCGCGCCCACTACGCGGAGGCCCGGCAGAACGGCATACGCTCCGCCTACGCGCAGATGGCCACCGGGGACCGCACCAGCGCGTGGCGTCGTACGGTCGTGCCCACGGCCGGCGGCGGACAGGCCGAACTCGACGTCCTCATCGCGAAACCGCACGTCAACCTGGTCTGGCTCCAGCTGCGCGAGGCCCGCACTCCCGGCGGCGACAACCCCGACAGCCTGCGCGGCCTGTGGAACGGGCGGATACCCGCGCTGGCCTCCCAGTTGACCTCCGGGACCCCGGTCAAGAAGGAGTTCACCTACTCCAAGGACCAGCTCATACAGGCGATATCCGGGGTCCTGGAGCGGTACCGGCCGACGACGATACGGATGCAGGACCCGACGCCCGGCCGGTACGGGGAGACCGGCAGGTACACCGACCACCAGGACCACATGTACGCCGCCCGCTTCGCGCAGGCCGCCGCGGCCGCGTACGCGGAGCGGGTCACGAGCCGTCCGCACTTCTCGGTGCAGAACTACCTCGGCTACCACAACAGCACCCTCCCGCACTCGTTGGACCCGCAGACCGCCGAGACGAAGACCGGCTTCCTGAAGACCTACGCCTGGCACGACGGCGAGAACTACTGCGGCAGCCCGTCCGGCTGCGGCGACCGGAAGGTCGCGGGCAATCCCACCGGCCGGAACTGGGCCCAGTCCCTGCGCTACAGCCGCGGCGACCACAGCTCCTGGATGACGGAGGGCACGCCCGGCCGGCTCTGGGCGTTCGCCACCCTCGACGGGCAGACCGCGTACTGGACCCGGGCGCCCGGCGGCGCCTGGACCGGCCCGGCGCTCCTCCCCGGCACCGGCATCGACCCGGGCGCGAGCGCCGTCCGCTTCCCCGACGGTCGCGTGGCCGTCCTGGCCACCCGCACGACGCTGGGGCCCGTACCCCTCGAATACCGGCGCGAGGTCGTGTACGCCGTCCAGTCCGCGCCCGACGGCCCGTTCAGGCCCTGGCAGTCGCTCGGCACCCCCGAGGGGCCCGACGAGGAGGGCACCTCCGCGATCAGCTCCCCCTCGGCCGCCGTGGACCCGGACGGCCGCATCACCGTCTACCTGCGCGACTCCCGCCGCACCCTGCGCGCCACCGTCCAGCAGCCGGACGGCGGCTTCTCCGCCTGGGGCCGCCTGGGCGGCGAGGACCTGCAGAGCGACCCGGTGACGGCCGTCGACTCCGCCGGGCGGCGCCACGTGTACGCCACCACCACGAACTCGGTCCTGGCCTGGATCCAGCCCACCCCGGGAGCTCCGCTGCACGGCCCGGTCGAGACGGGCCTGCCCGCCACGACGGTCCCCCTGACGGCGGCCCCGGACGGCGCGGGCGTCCGCCTGTACTTCCGCCGCCCCGACTCGGGCGTGGTCCGCACGGCCCTGGTCACGGCGACCGCCGGCAAGCCCCAGGTCTCCAGCGTCGCGGAGGCCGGCGGCCGGGCGGGCTACGGCGCGGTCGGCGTGGCGGGCCGCCTCGTCTCGGGCCGCGCGGACACGGGCACGATCGGCACGACGGGCCTCGGCGGGCCCCCGGCCTGGACGGAATCCGCGATGCTCTACGCGGGCGCCCCGGGCGCGGTCCTGGAACTCTCCGGCACCACGATGGCGGTCCTGGGCCTCGACGCCCAGCTCCACATCACCACCACCCCCCGCACCACGACGACCCCCACCTGGCACCGCGCGGTCCGCTGAGGCCCGTCACGGCCGAACCGAAGGAGGCGCGCCGGTCCCCCGCCGGGGCCCGTGGCCCGGCGCCGGACCGTGCCGGTCAGGCGGCGAAGCGCTTGTTGCCGGTGAGTGACCACACGGCGGAGATCCGGCCGTCCGTGACCGCGAACATGTCGATGCCGCTCCGGACGACGACGTCGCCCTCGCCCTCGGCGTGGCTCTCGTGCCACCGACAGGCCATCTCGCCGCGCTCGGAGTCGACCAGCGGTGCGGCGTCGGCGCCGAACGTCAGGCCCGTGAAGGCCTGGCTGTTGACCGAGATGAACGCGGTCAGTTCGTCCTGGCCGAAAGTGGCGGCGGAGTCGTCCGCGAAGTACAGCCGGAAGCCGGGGGCGAGGATCTGCTCGGCGAGGGCGATGTCTCCGTTCCAGAGCGCCGCCCAGCCCTCCACCAGCCGGTTGCCGGCCTCCCGGGTCAGCGGTGCGGAGTCGGTGAGGGGGGTCGTCGTCACAGACATGGGTGCCTTCCAAGGTCGGTTCGTGGTCACCCAGCCTCCGGGCCGAGGGCGACAACCCTCTGTCGGTGTTTAGCCCTCCGAGCGGTGGCTCAAGCGAAACCGTAGAGCTTGTCGAGTGCGACGAAATCCCATCCGGGGGTGTCCGGTTCGGACAGGTCCACCGGACGCGGCTCCGCCGTTTCCTCCAGTGCCCGCGCCTCCCGGATGCGGTCGAGGCGGAAGCCCCGCACGGCGGAGCTCAGCCGGCACCAGCCGATGAGGTACCAGTGGTCGCCTCCGAGGAAGCCCAGGGGTTCGACGGTGCGGTCGGTGACCTCGCCCCGCGCGTCGGCGTAGCACAGGTGCAGCAGCCGGTTGGTCGAGAGCGCCTCGCGCAGGGTGTGCGGGAGCGCGGACGGTCGCACGGGGTTCACGGCGAGCCGTATCCGAGCGGCGAGCTCGCCCGCGGCCTGACGTTCGCGCTGCGGCATGACGGCGAGCACCTTGTACAGCGCCGAGCGGGCGTCCGCCGCGAACGGTGTCCCGGACAGCCCGTGCAGGGCCACGGCCAGGGCCGCCGCCTCGGCCGGGGTGATGGTCAGGGGCGGCAGGGTGTGGTCCTTGTCCACCACGTACCCGCCGCTGCGGCCCGGTTCGGCGTAGAGCGGCACGCCGGACTGCTGCAGGGCGCTGAGGTCGCGCTCGATGGTGCGGGTGCTGACGCCGAAGCGCTCGGCGAGCCACCGGGCGCTGCGCGGCCGGGGCGAGACCGCGCGTAACTCCTCCACCAGGGCGTACAGACGCTCGGTACGGTTCACAGCCAGGACCGTAGCCGATGCCCGGGGCCGGGCGACGGCGGATCGGACGGCCCACGGATGGCCCGGGGGGAACGAGACGACTCCGGGCCGGTGGTCGATGACCACCGGCCCGGGGTGTCGTACGTGGCCCGCAGGGGCTTTGAACTCGGGTTACAGAACCGGGAGGTTCTTGCGGAGTTCGAAGGCCGTGACCTCCGAGCGGTACTCCTCCCACTCCTGCTTCTTGTTGCGCAGGAAGAAGTCGAAGACGTGCTCGCCGAGGGTTTCCGCGACCAGTTCGCTGCGCTCCATCAGGGAGATGGCCTCGCCGAGGTTCTGCGGGAGGGGCTCGATGCCCATCGCGCGGCGTTCCGCGTCGGAGAGGGCCCAGACGTCGTCGTCGGCGCCCGCCGGGAGTTCGTAGCCCTCCTCGATGCCCTTGAGGCCGGCCGCCAGGAGGACGGCGTACGTGAGGTAGGGGTTGGCGCCCGAGTCGATCGAACGGACCTCGACGCGGGAGGAGCCCGTCTTGCCCGGCTTGTACATCGGGACGCGGATCAGGGCCGAGCGGTTGTTGTGGCCCCAGCAGATGTACGAGGGGGCCTCGCCACCGGAGCCGGCGGTGCGGGAGGAGCCGCCCCAGATGCGCTTGTAGGAGTTGACCCACTGGTTGGTGACGGCGGCCGTCTCCGCGGCGTGCTTGAGGAGGCCCGCGATGAAGGAGCGGCCGACCTTCGAGAGCTGGTACTCGGCGCCCGACTCGTAGAAGGCGTTGCGGTCGCCCTCGAAGAGGGAGAGGTGGGTGTGCATGCCCGAGCCGGGGTACTCGGAGAAGGGCTTCGGCATGAAGGTGGCCTGGACGCCCTGTTCGAGGGCGACCTGCTTCATGACGAGGCGGAAGGTCATGATGTTGTCGGCGGTGGAGAGGGCGTCCGCGTAGCGGAGGTCGATCTCCTGCTGGCCCGGGGCGCCCTCGTGGTGGCTGAACTCGACCGAGATGCCCATGGATTCGAGCATCGTGATCGCCTGGCGGCGGAAGTCCATGCCCACGTTCTGCGGAGTGTGGTCGAAATAGCCGGAGTTGTCCGCCGGGACCGGGCGGGTGCCGTCCAGCGGCTTGTCCTTCAGCAGGAAGAACTCGATCTCCGGGTGGGTGTAGAAGGTGAAGCCCAGGTCGGAGGTCTTGGCCAGGATGCGCTTGAGGACGTAGCGCGGGTCCGCGAAGGACGGGGAGCCGTCCGGCATCAGGATGTCGCAGAACATCCGGGCGGTCCCGGGAGCCTCCGCGCGCCACGGCAGTATCTGGAACGTGCTCGGGTCCGGCTTGGCGATCATGTCGGACTCGTAGACCCGCGCGAAGCCCTCGATCGCGGAGCCGTCGAAACCGATGCCCTCGTCGAAGGCCTGCTCCAGCTCGGCGGGGGCGACCGCGACGGACTTGAGGAAGCCCAGTACGTCGGTGAACCACAGGCGCACGAAGCGGATGTCGCGCTCCTCAAGCGTCCGGAGGACGAATTCCTGCTGCTTGTCCATGCCTTCATCCTCGCAGTTCAGACGGCCTGTGCACCACCTCCCCGAGGGGCGGGCCACAGTCGGGCCGGCCCAGTATCGCCAGCGGTGGTTTCCGCCACATTACGCACCCCCGAAAGGTCATGACACCCCCGCACTGACCTCCGGCCGGTCATGAGCATTACCATCGGCGCCCATGGGGGGCCGGCAGTACACGCAGCGGGGGCGTCAAGGACGTCCGCCGCTTCGGCGTGCCGTCCGCCTGACGGCGTTCTGGGGTCTGGTCGGAGCGCTGGTGGGGGTGCTGTTCCTCTGCTCGCGGCCCGGTGGGGACGGGCGGGTGGTCGAGGCGCGGGCGCACGCCGTCTGCGCGTCGCCGCACGACCTCCCCGGCTGCTCCCCCCTCGCGCACGCGACGGCGGGCGTGCTGCCCGCGTCGCAGCCCGCCGCGGTACCGGCCGGCGGTGAGCCGGCGGCCCCCGCCCGGGCCGTCGGGGCGGGGTCGACGCGGCCGCCCGAGCCGCTCGCCCGCGCCCCCGACCTGCATGTGCTCCAGGTGCTGCGGACCTGACGGGTCCGGTTTCGACGCTCCATCCACCCCCCTCAGCCAAAGGAACCAGGGCACATGTCCACCAGGACCACCAAGAACACCGACCCGCAGTCCCGCCAGGCACGGATAGCCGAGATGCGCCGGGCCGACAAGGCGCGCGAGCGGCGCATGAAGGCCATCACGATCACCCTCTCCACGGCCATCGTCGCCGGACTCGTCGGCTTCGGCGCCTGGGTGCTGATCGACCAGAAGCAGACCGAGAAGCGCAAGCAGCAGGCCGCGGAGAAGCTCCTCAAGGAGCAGCAGGAGCTCCGCAAGAAGCCCGTCGAGGGCGAGCAGCTGTGGGACCTGAAGACGCTGGGCCGCAACCACGTCGAGACCCCGGTGAAGTACGAGATGAACCCGCCGATCGGCGGTGACCACCACCCCCGCTGGATGAACTGCAACGGCGACGTCTACCAGGCCGCGGTCCCCGAGGTGAACGCCGTGCACTCGCTGGAGCACGGCGCGGTCTGGGTGACGTACAACGAGAAGGCCGCCAAGGCCGACCTCGACAAGCTCTCCGCGCGGGTGGAACAGACGCCGTACACGCTGATGAGCCCGGTCAAGGAGCAGGCCGGGGCGATCATGCTCAGCGCCTGGGGCAAGCAGCTGACGGTGGAGACGGCGGACGACCCCCGGGTGGCGCAGTTCTTCACCAAGTACGTGCAGGGCGACCAGACCCCCGAGCCGGGCGCCGCCTGCACGAACGGCCTGACCAAGTGAGCCGTACGCCCCGTACGTACTGGGTCGCGGGCACGGCCGTCCTGCTGGCGCTGCTGTTCGCCGCCGTGGCCACGATGGCCGCCGCGGCGAACGGCGACGGCGACGACCGCGCCGCCGCGCCGACCTCCGGCCCGCCCGGGCTGCGCTCCGCCGACGCGGGCTTCGCCCGGGACATGGCGGTACATCACCAGCAGGCGGTGGAGATGTCCTTCATCGTGCGCGACCGCACCCAGGACGAGGCCGTGCGCAGCCTCGCGTACGACATCGCCAACACCCAGGCCAACCAGCGGGGCATGCTCCTCGGCTGGCTGGACCTGTGGGGGCTGCCGAAGGTGCTGGCGGACGAGCCCCCGATGTCCTGGATGGCGGCCGACGGCGGCCATTCCGGGCATGCCGGGCAGGCCCGGCCCGGCGGGCCGCTCATGCCCGGCATGGCCGGCAAGGAGGAGCTCGCCCGGCTCGGCGCCGCCGAGGGCCGGGACGCCGAGGTGCTCTACCTCCAGCTGATGACCGACCACCACAAGGGCGGCGTCGCGATGGCCGAGGGCTGCGCCCAGCTGTGCACGACCCCCGTCGAGCGGGCCCTCGCCCAGGGCATGGTCGACGCGCAGCAGTCGGAGCTCACCCTCATGGCGGACATGCTGGCGAAGCGCGGAGCCGCGCCGCGCGGGTGACGGGACACGCCCGTACGGTGGTGGGAGGCGTCCCGTCACCCGTATGGGCGTGTGCTCCCCCTGTCGGGTCGCGTGGGCCGAACGGCCGAATGACGATGGTGACGCCGCGGCGGGAGCACCCGCGCCCCGCCGGTACTCGGCGCTTTGGAGGTTTACGCGATGACCACCGCCGGAGACATCATGCACGCCGGGGCCCAGTGGATCCCCGCCACCGAAACCCTGGACCGGGCCGCTCAGCTGATGGCCCGCCTCAACGTGGGCGCGCTGCCCATCAGCGACAAGACGGAACGGCTCTGCGGCATCCTGACCGACCGCGACATCGTGGTGGGCTGTGTGGCCAAGGGCCACAACCCGTCGAAGGTGACGGCCGGCGAGATGGCCCAGGGCACGCCGCGCTGGATCGACGCGGGCGCCGACGTCTCCGAGGTACTGGAGGAGATGGAGAGCCACCAGATCCGCAGGCTCCCGGTGATCAGGAACAAGAAGCTCGTCGGCATGATCAGCGAGGCCGATCTGGCCAAGCACCTCACGGATCGGCAGATGGCCGACTTCGTGGAGAAGGTCTACGCCCGCGGCTGACCCTGCTCGGCAGTGCTCAGGACCGCCCGGGCCACCTGGTCCGGGCGGTCCAGCATGACCAGGTGACCGGCGGGCTCGGCGACCTCGAAGCGGGCGCCGAGCCGGTCGGCGAGTGCCGCCTGGCGGGCGAGCCAGCGCAGGGCGGCGCGGCTCCCGGAGCCGTCGTGGCCCGCGAGGACGGTGGCGGGCGCGGCCGACGGGTGCGCAAGGCGCAGGGCCGGCATCTCGGCGGCGACATCGAGGTAGCAGGCGTTCTCCAGCAGCGCCCCCCGCCAGACGCGGCCGGTGCGGTAGCAGCGGCGTACGAGGTCACGCGCGGCCGGGTCGGACCCGCCGGTCCGTGATGCCCGCACGGCGGCCCGCCGCGCGAGCGGGCCGAGGGCCGCGGGCAGCCCGACGGCGGTCACGGCCCGCCCGAGGACCCGCGCGACGCCGGTGCGGAGCCCGGCGGACAGCAGGGCGCGCGGGACCTCCTCGACGCTGGAGTCGACGAGCACGAGGGCGGCGGTGCGCTCGGGGTACAGGCGGGCGAAGGCCTCGGCGTGGAAGCCGGCGATGGAATGCCCGACGACGGTGACGGGGCCCGCCTGGCCGGCGTCCACCGCGCCCGCCGATTGCAGCGCGTCCAGGACGCGCGCGATGCGGTGGGCCTCCCCCGCGGCCGTCGGCGCTTCGGTGGCGGGGCCGCTGAGGCCGTGGCCCGGGCGGTCGAAGCGGACCACGGTACGGCCCGCCGCGACCAGCAGCGCGGCCACCGGGTCCCAGTCGAACCAGGCCATGGCCAGGCCGGCGCTGAGCACGCAGACCGGCCCCCGGCCCTCGACCACCACGTGCAGCGGGACCCCGTCCACACGCACGAAGCGACCCGGCCCGCTCACGTACGGCGCTCCTTGTGCACGGAGTGGGCGAGCAGGCCCAGCCAGAGCGCCACGAACAGCACCTGGAGCCGCTGCCCGGCACCCAGGGCCCAGGTCCCGCGCCCGGCGGTGAACAGGGCTATGGCGGTCAGGGTCCACGCGGTGGCGAGCAGCTCCAGGACGACCAGCACCGGGCCGTGGCGGGCCAGCGGGGCGAGCCGGCCGTAGCGCCGGGCGGCGACGGTGAGGGCCACGATCCCGACGAGGGCGCCGGTCATCGCGAGGCTGCTGCTGACGGCGTGCGCCTGATGGGTGGCGGGGACGAGACCGGCGGTCTCCCGGGCGGCGCACACCGGGTCCACGGTGGGCGTACAGCTCAGCGGCAGCCAGGCGTCGGCGGCGGTGGCCGCCCCGAAGAGGGTGACTCCGGCCCATCCGGCGACGGCCCACGGGCGGCGCGACCCGGCGTGGCGCAGCAGCCCGAGGAGCGCGAGCGACCCGCCCGCGAAGGCGAGCAGGCCGGCGCAGAAGTCGGTGGCCCGGAAGAGGCCGCCGAGCGGCTGGTCCTGGGCGGCGAGCTCGCTCACGTACGTCTCGATGGGGTTGAGGCCCGTGGAGAGGACGACTTCGAGGACCCACGCGGTGTAGGCGGCGGCGCCGAGCCCGATCAGCACGGCCACCGGCCAGGCGGTACGCGACGACGGGCGCGGAGAGGGGCCATTAGGGGACATAGTGTGACTAATCCTATGCAGACCCGGCGGTTGATCCGACGATCGGATACCCACCCCGGGTAGGGTTCCGGACATGACGAGCAGAGCCCAGCGAGCCGCCCCGTGGCCCCGGCCGCTGCTGCTCGCCGCGCTCCTGCTGGGCATGGTGACCATGCACGTCCTGGGCCATCCGACTGAATCCCATGCCTCGGAAGACGCGTCCACCGCCCGCTCCGTTGCCTCGGCGGGCCCGCCCGACCCGGCGGCGGACGGTGAGCCGCACCACGCCCGGACCCCGCTGTCCGGGGCCGGCACGGACCCCGGATCCGTCTGCCTCGCCGTGCTCGTCGTGCCGCGCCCCGACACCGGACCGGCCGGCTCCCGCGATACCGCGCCGCTCGGGGGCGCGGCCCGCACACCGGACCGGTCCGCCGGGGGCCCCGACCCGCCCTCACCCCGCGAACTCCTCGACCGGCCGGCCGTCCCGCGCGTATAGGACCGGGCCCCGCCGTCACCCCGGCATGCCCGCACCCCCCACGACCGCATGCCCCCCTCACGACCCCACGAGGTACTTCCGTGCGCTCTCTTCCCTCCCGCCGCGCCGTCCTCGGCGCCTCCGCGGCCCTCGCCGGCTCGGGGCTGCTCGCCGCCTGCGCCGGCTCCGCCGAAGACGATGGCTCCGTGCACCACGGCGCCGCCGGCAAGCCCGCGGCCCCCGGCGACTACGTGGACCCGGCCGGGCCCGAGGTGCAGGCCGCCGAGGCCGCCCGCAAGGCCACCGGGCCGCTCACCGAGGTCAAGGTCACCGCCACCGCCACCCCGCTGGACCTCGGCGGCGGGCGCGTCTTCCGCTCCTGGGCGTACGGCGACAAGCTGCCGGGCCAGGAGGTACGGGCCACCGCGGGCGGCACGCTCTCCCTGACCCTGGCCAACAACCTCCCCGAGGCCACGTCCCTGCACTGGCACGGCCTGTCCCTGCGCAACGACATGGACGGGGTCCCCGGACTGACCCAGCGGGACATCGCCCCGGGCGGCTCCTTCACGTACGAGTTCGCCGTCCCGCACCCGGGGACGTACTGGTTCCACCCGCACACCGGGGTCCAGCAGGACCGCGGGCTGTACGCGCCGCTCGTCATCGAGGACCCGAAGGAGCCCCTCTCGTACGACAAGGAGTGGGTGGTGGTCCTGGACGACTGGCTCGACGGCGTCGACGGGTCCACCCCGGACGCCGTGCTCGCCGAACTCCGCGGCGCGAACGGCCAGGCCGCGGGCCACGCCGGCCACGGCGCTGCGCCCACCGCGTCACCGAGCGGCAGCACCGGCCCCTCGCGCGTCCGCATGCTCGGGGAGAGCGACGTGCTCGGCAAGGACGTGGGCGACGTCGCCTACCCGTACTACCTGATCAACGGCAGGGTGGCGGACGACCCGTCCGTCTTCACCGCCCAGCCCGGCGACCGGATCCGGCTGCGCATCATCAACGCGGGCGGGGACACCCCCTTCCGGATCGCCCTCGGCGGCCACGAACTGACGGTCACCCACACCGACGGCTTCCCGGTGGAGCACGCCAAGACCGGCTGCCTCCTGCTCGGCATGGGCGAGCGGTACGACGTCCTGGTCACCGCGCAGGACGGGGTGTTCCCGCTCACCGCGCTGGCCGAGGGCAAGGGCCAGTCGGCGCTCGCCGTGCTGCGCACCGGGTCGGGGACGGCGCCCACCGCCGCGACCAGGCCGGCCGAACTGGCCACCCGCCCGCTGATGGCGGACCAGCTCAGGGCCGCCGAGTCGGCGGCCCTGCCGGCGCGCGCGCCGGACCGTACGGTCTCGATCCGGCTGACCGGCTCCATGGCCCGCTACAACTGGGCCTTCGACGGCACCCCGTACACGCCCGACCAGCGGCGTCCGGTGAGGGCGGGCGAACGGGTCCGGTTGGAGCTCAGGAACTCGACTCCGATGTGGCACCCGGTGCACCTGCACGGGCACACCTTCGCGCTGGGCGGCGGCACGGGCGCCCGCAAGGACACCTCGATCATCCTGTCGGGCGGACGGCTGACGGTGGACTTCGAAGCCGACAATCCCGGCCTGTGGATGCTGCACTGCCACAACGTCTACCACTCGGAGTCGGGGATGATGACGGTGCTCGGCTACGAGCGCCCGTAAAAGGCGGCGTGGGGCGGGACGGTGGCGTGGCAGGCTTGGGCCGATCATCACAGCGCGACGAACGACGCGACGAACAAAAGGACGCCCCCGCCCGTATGAGCACCCCGCCGAACCCGCCCAACACCCCGACCGAACCGGCCGGGACGCCCATACCCGAGGCGGCGTCGGTCCCGGCGCCCCAGCAGCCGCCGTCGCTGTCGCCGTCGCTGTCGCTGTCGCTGGAGAAGACCCCGGCCGCGGCACCTTCCCCGGCCCCCGCACCGGCCCCCGCCCCCGCCCCCGCCGCGTCCCCGTTCGCGCCACCCACGCCGCCCACGCCGCCGGCTCCCCCGAACCACCACGCCGGTCCCGGGTTCGGCGCCCCCACCGACCCCACCGCGCCGTTCTCCCCCGGCAACCCGTGGGCGCAGCCGCCCGCCGGCCTCGGCTACCCCATGTACGCGCCGCCCGCACCGACCACCAACGGTCTGGCCATCGCCGCGGCGATCGTAGGCGGCCTCGGCATCCTCATCGGGCTGGTCCCCTTCCTCTTCTGGATCGGCGGCATCCTCGCCCTGACCGCGATCGGTCTCGGCATCGGCGCCATCGTCCGCTCCTCCAAGGGCGCCCCGAACAAGACGCTGTCCATCGTCGGCACCGTCCTCGGCGGGCTCGCGCTCGCCGCCTCCGTCGGCGGCGTGTTCCTCACCGCCGTCGTCGCCGAGAACGCGGTCGACGGCGTCGAGCAGCGCAGGAAGGAGCGGCTGTTCGGCGGCGGCGCCGAGCCCTCGCCGTGGAAGCTGCCCTCGACGCCCCCGTCGAAGTCGCCGTCGCCCTCGCAGGTCCCCGGCCTGACCAGCGCGCTGCCGTTCGGCGAGACCTTCACCTACGACAACGGCGTGAAGGTGAGCCTCTCGACGCCGACGAACTACGAGCCGAAGAACAAGTACGACCGCGAGCGGGTCAAGAACGCGATCCAGATCACCGTCACCATCACCAACGGCGGAACCGCGCCGCACGAGGTCATCTACTCCATGCCCAACGTCCGCGACGACAAGGGCATGACCGCCGAGAAGGTCTTCGACAGCAGCGGCATGCCGAAGATGATCAGGGGTTCCATCATGCCGGGCGAGTCCGCCAGCGGCGTCGTGGCGTTCGAGGTGCCCGAGGGCACCAAGAGCGTCACCGCGGACATCCGCGCCGGCACTCTCCTTGACCCGGTGAAGTTCGCCGGCCCCATCGGCTGAGGCGGGAATCAGGCGGGAATCAGGCGGGGTCCAGGACATCGCGTCAGAAAGACGATTAGACTGGGCCCCGTGCCTCAACTTCGTCTCGCTCTGAATCAGATCGACTCGCACGTCGGCAACATCACCGCCAACGCCGACTCGGTCGTCCACTGGACCCGGCACTCCGCCGAGCAGGGCGCCCATCTGGTGGCGTTCCCGGAGATGGTGCTGACCGGGTACCCCGTCGAGGACCTCGCCCTGCGCGCGTCCTTCGTCGAGGCCTCCCGCACCGCCCTGCGCGACCTGGCGGCGCGGCTCGCGGACGAGGGCTTCGGCGAGCTCCCCGTCGTCGTCGGCTACCTCGACCGCACCGAGAAGGCCGCGCCCCGGCTCGGCCGCCCGGCCGGTTCCCCGGAGAACGCGGCCGCGGTGCTGTACCGCGGCGAGGTCGTCCTCCGCTTCGCCAAGCACCACCTCCCCAACTACGGCGTGTTCGACGAGTTCCGGTACTTCGTACCGGGCGACACCCAGCCGGTGATCCGGGTGCACGGAGTCGACGTGGCCCTGGCCATCTGCGAGGACCTCTGGCAGGAGGGCGGCCGGGTGCCGGCCACCCGCTCCGCCGGGGCCGGACTGCTGATCTCGATCAACGCCTCCCCGTACGAGCGCAACAAGGACGACGTCCGACTCGAACTGGTCCAGAAGCGGGCCCAGGAGGCCGGCTGCACCCTCGCCTACCTGGCCATGATCGGCGGTCAGGACGAGCTGGTCTTCGACGGCGACTCGATCGTCGTCGGAGCCGACGGCGAGGTCATCGCCCGCGCCCCGCAGTTCTCCGAGGGCTGCGTGCTGATCGACCTCGACCTGCCGGCGGCACGGGCCGACGCCCCCGAGGGCGTGGTGGACGACGGGCTGCGCATCGACCGGGTGATCCTTTCCGAAGAGCCCGCGGAGGCGCCCGAGGCGGTCGTCACCGGCGGTTACGCCGACCGGCTCGACGACGACGAGGAGATCTACGACGCGCTGGTCGTGGGCCTGCGCGCGTACGTGAAGAAGAACGGCTTCCGCTCCGTCCTGGTCGGGCTCTCCGGAGGCATCGACTCGGCGCTGGTCGCCGCCATCGCCTGCGACGCCATCGGCGCGCAGAACGTGTACGGCGTCTCGATGCCCTCGAAGTACTCCTCGGACCACTCCAAGGGCGACGCGGCGGAGCTGGCCGAGCGCACCGGCCTGAACTTCCGCACCGTGTCGATCGAGCCGATGTTCGACGCGTACATGGGCTCGCTGGGCCTGACCGGGCTGGCGGAGGAGAACCTCCAGTCCCGGCTGCGCGGCACCATGCTGATGGCGCTCTCCAACCAGGAGGGCCACATCGTGCTGGCCCCGGGCAACAAGTCGGAGCTGGCGGTCGGCTACTCCACCCTGTACGGGGACTCGGTGGGCGCCTACGGCCCGATCAAGGACGTCTACAAGACGGACGTCTTCCGGCTGGCCGAGTACCGCAACCGGGCCGCCGTCGAACGCGGCGAGACCCCGCCGATCCCGGAGAACTCCATCGTGAAGCCGCCGAGCGCCGAGCTGCGCCCCGGCCAGGTGGACACGGACTCGCTGCCGGACTACCCGGTGCTCGACGCGATCCTGGCCCTGTACGTGGACCGCGACCAGGGCATGGAGGCCATCGTGGAGGCCGGCTTCGACCGGGAGCTGGTCGCGAAGACGCTGCGGATGGTGGACACGGCGGAGTACAAGCGACGCCAGTACCCGCCGGGCACGAAGATCTCCGCGAAGGGCTTCGGCAAGGACCGCCGGCTGCCCATCACGAACGGCTGGCGCGAACAGGCGTAGCCACGCACGCGAACGGGGCCCCGCCGCATCTGCGGCG